>NZ_JBIAGC010000018.1:19951-118912 GCF_042869595.1 Streptomyces sp. NPDC006879 | reverse complement strand
CGCCGCCCTGTGCGTATCTCACAGTCCAGGGCTACCGGAGCGGACCCATCGCCGTCAGGCGAACGGCTCCGACATCACCCAATCAAGTTCAGTACTACTCTGACGCCTTCCGCGAGCTGGACGCGACAGCCCGTACCACCATCTGAGTCCGCAGGTCAGTAGCATCGACACGCGCGGTTGGGGCTCACGACATGTCATGAATGGCACCCGAACACGCCCGCTGTGAGCACGCCCGGGTGCCCATGCCGCAGGCGGAACGCGTTTATCTGGTTTCCATCCCACTCCTTGCGACACCACGAGACAAAGGGCCGCTCGTGCGGCGGCGCCGCCGGAACGGCACCACCACCGGTCGGTGCAATGGGAGATATGGGGCGTCTTGGCGGCGCCGGTCACAAGTCCTGGGTGGTCACGTCCTATCTGCTCGCTGAGCCGTGGCCACCGTTGTGGCCGGCAAGTTCGGTGACTTGTTCGGTCGCAAGGTGATCTTCCAGATCTCGGCCGTCATCTTCATCAGCGGATCCTTCCTGTGTGGCCTGGCGGGCAACATGACGTTGCTCCTTGCATGGCGGGCTCTGCAGGGCGTCGGCGTGGGCGGCCTGACGGTCACCGCCATGACCCTCATCGCTGATGTGATCCCTCTGCGCGAGCGGGGCAAGTGCAGGGCGCCATCGGGGCGGTCTTCGGCGCGGCCACCGTGCTCGGACCCTGCATGGGGGCCTGTACACCGATCACCTCCGCCCGAGGCCCTCCCACCCGTGTTCGACCGGATGATCGAAGAAGGCTTCCTCGCCCGAGAGGGCGGGAACTTCTCCCAGACTGCCGCGGGTCAATGTGAGGCCGAGAGTATCTGCGAGGCCTGGGTCCAATGGCTGGGGGAGCAACCGGAGAAGGACCGTGGACGTCCCCGCAGTGCCGAACTGCGTGCCGCCATGGACGGCATCGCCAAGCGGCCCCTGGCCGAAGACTTTGGTGAGGGCACCTTCACTCCGGATGCCCTCAGGCCAGCGGGTAGTGGTGCGCGGTAACCGTTGACGGGGCAATGTCTGGTTGCCAGGCGTACAGGACGGCAGCTGAGGGTCCGTACAACTTCGCCGGCAGGTCCTGGAGCCGGTGCCAGTCCCAGCGCGCGATCTTGTCGGGCTCGGTCACGGAGGGCTCGCCGGCCGCGCTGACCGTGGCGACGGCCGCGGCGGTCAGCCGAGTGACCCCACCCTTCTCATCGAGGAGCACGGACCGGATGCTGATCGCAACGGCCGGCAGTTCCAGCCCGGTCTCCTCGGCCAACTCGCGGCAGGCGGCCTCCTCGAAGCTCTCACCCGGGTCCGTCTTGCCGCCGGGAAGTTCCCAGTACCCGTCGTGGCCCAAGCCCAGGAGGACCCGCCCCTGCGGGTCAGACACCACCACTCCCACACCGCACACGCAGTTGGCAGCTGGGAAGGCCCGATCCGCTCTTTCGCCCGGCACGGTCCGCTTGGCCACAACTGCACTCCTCTTCGGGGACGGGTCTCCAGCAGAGGATATGACGCCGTGGTGACGCCGCCCGGGCTCATGGGAGTATGCGAGTGTGGAAGGATGCCCCCGAGCTTGGCCGGCCGATGACAAGTGCACCGCCTGGGCGCGCGCGACCCGCACGCTCGCATCGGCCGTTCACCCGGCGCCGAGTACGTTCGCGAGGTCGTACGAGATCGGTTCCTCCAGTTGCGCGTAAGTGCACTCCTGCGGAGTGCGGTCCGGGCGCCAACGGCGGAACTGCGCGGTATGACGGAAGCGATCGCCCTCCATGTGGTCGTAGGCCACCTCGCAGACCCGCTCGGGTCGCAGCGGCACCCAGGAAAGGTCCTTCTTGCCCGACCAGCGGCTCGGAGCGCCCGGCAGTCGCGTACCCGTGTGCGCCGACTCCTGTGCCCAGGCGGCCCAGGGATGCCCCTGGGGGGAGGGCATCCGCAGCGGCTCGAGTTCCTGGACCAGCTCCGCCCTGCGCTTCGTGGGGAACGCCGCGCACACGCCGACGTGTTGGAGGGCGCCTGCGTGATCGTGAAGTCCGAGGAGCAGTGAGCCGAGGACAGGACCGCTCTTGTGGAAGCGGTAGCCGGCCACCACGACATCCGCGGTTCGTTCGTGTTTGATCTTGAACATGACCCGGACGTCGGGTCGGTAGGGCAGGTCCAGGGGCTTGGCGATCACGCCGTCCAGCCCCGCGCCTTCGAACCGCTCGAACCAGACTTCGGCGGTCGGCACGTCCAAGGTGGCCGGCGTGAGGTGTACCGGTGCGCTTGCCCGCTCCAGGGCCCTGACCAGGGCAGCCCGCCGGATCCGCAACGGGGCGTCCAGGAAGGAGTCGTTCCCGAGCGCAAGGAGATCGAAGGCGATGAAACGTGCTGGCATGGTCTTAGATAGCAAGGTCACACGTGACGCCGCAGGGTGAATGCGCTCAGTGAGCCGATCGAAGTCCAGCCGCCCGCCGTGCACGATGACGATCTCTCCGTCGATCACGCAGCGCTCCGGCAGGTTCTCCCGCAGTGCCTCGACCAGTTCTGGAAAATACCTGGTCAGCGGCTTACCTGTGCGGCTTCCCAGCTCCACCTCAGCGCCGTCCCGGTATCCGATGGCCCGGAAACCGTCCCATTTCGCTTCGTACTGCATGCCGGCGGGGATCCTGGCCACGGACTTGGCCAGCATCGGCTTGATGGGCGGCATCACGGGCAGGTCCATGGAAACGATTCTGCGACCTCCTGGCGCGGTATGCCCGGTGTGCACACATCTCGGGGGCGGCCTACCGTGGCGCACATGGGTACTGCGGTGGAACTGGACGCCGGCGGGCGTGCCGTACGGCTGTCCCATCCGGACAAGGTCTACTTCCCCGAGCGGGGGCTGACCAAGTTGGATGTGGCCCGCTACTTCCTCGCCGTCGGTGAGGGCATCACTCGCGCCCTGCGCGACCGTCCCACGACCCTTGAGCGTTTCCCTGAGGGGGTGGACGGTGACTCCTTCTTCCAGAAGCGGGCTCCCAAGAACCTTCCGGAGTGGATTCCCACCGCCCACATCGCCTTCCCCAGCGGCCGGACGGCCGACGAGATCTGCCCGACCGAAATCGCCGCCGTGCTCTGGGCGGTGAACCTGGGCTGCCTGACCTTCCACCCGTGGCCGGTCAGACGCACGGACGTGGATCACCCGGATGAGCTGCGCATCGATCTCGATCCCCAGCCGGGGACCGGGTTCAAGGACGCCGTGGCCGTTGCCCGGGAGCTCCGCTCCTTCCTTGGTGAGCTCGGCCTGCGCGGTTGGCCGAAGACCTCCGGTGGCCGCGGGCTTCACGTCTTCGTGCCCATCGAAGCGCGTTGGACGTTCACCGAAGTGCGCCGCTGCGCGATCACCGTGGGACGGGAACTGGAACGCAGGATGCCGGGCAAGGTGACCACGGCGTGGTGGAAGGAAGAGCGCGGGGAGCGCATTTTCGTGGACTACAACCAGACCGCCCGTGACCGCACCATCGCCTCGGCCTACTCGGTCCGCCCCAAGCCACACGCGCCCGTATCGGCCCCACTGCACTGGGACGAGTTGGAGCAGGTCGAGCCGCGGGACTTCGATGTGCTGACGATGCCAGCGCGCCTTGCCGAGCTCGGTGACGTACACCGTGACATGGATCAGTACCGGTTCACGCTTGACGCTCTGCTGGAGCGGGCAGATCGCGACGAGCGCGACCGCGGCATGGCAGACATGCCCTATCCCCCCGACTATCCGAAGATGCCGGGCGAGCCGAAGCGGGTGCAGCCCAGTCGAGCCCGCCCCTCCGACTGACCGCCGGGGCGATCCTGGCCCCTTCCCGACGAGGAGCACAGAGACCATGCTCACCACCGACTACCTCAACGGCTCCCCGTGCTGGGTCGACCTGGCGACCCCCGACACCGCGGGTGCCGACACCTTCTACTCGGGACTGTTCGGATGGGACTTCCTGGCCGGCGGCCCCGAGGTGGGCGGTTACGGGATGTTCCGCCTGGGCCAAAAGACCGTGGCCGGTGGCATGGCCGTCGCCGAGGACCAGGGGCGCCCCGCCTGGACCCTGTACTTCCAGAGCCAGGACGCGGACGCCACCGCCGAGGCGGTACGGGCGGCTGGCGGTGGCGTGCTGAGCGAGCCGATGGACGTGATGGACTTCGGCCGGATGGCGATCTTCACCGATCCGGCGGGGGCGCCCTTCGCGACCTGGCAGCCCGGGCGGACCCCCGGCCTGGACGCCGTCACCGAGGTCGCCACCCTGTGCTGGACGGAGCTCTACACCCCTGACACAGAGGAGGCCTGCCGCTTCTATTCGGCCGTCTTCGGCTGGGAAGCGGTGCGGGTGCCGTTCGCCGGGGGCACCTACACCATGGTCAAACCCGCTGGTACCACCGACGATGCTGCTTTTGGCGGGCTCGTCCCCGTTGGCGCGGATCCCGTGGAGGACACCCGTTCACCGTACTGGAGCCCCTACTTCGAGGTTGCCGACTGCGACAGGACCGCCGCCCAGGCCGAACTCCTCGGCGGCAAGGTCCGGATGCCTCCCGTGACGATGGAGGACGTGGGTCGTTTCGCGAAGATCGCGGATCCCTATGGAGCGCGCTTCGCGGTGATCACCAGCACCCCACCGACCGCCTGAGGACGGGGCGGCGGGCCGGACGCGCCCGCGGTGGCGGTCGAGTCACAGGCGTTGAACGATCGTTGATCGCACGTACATCCGGCCACGACACGATCCCGTCATGCCGATCAAGACGACTACATCTGAGCGCTCCCTCTCCTGGCAGGAACAGGCGCTCTGCGCACAGACGGGGCCTGAGTTCTTCTTCCCCGAGCCGGGAAGCTCCGTCAGGGACGCGAAGCGGTTGTGTGCCGCATGTGAGGGGCGGGCGGCCTGTCTCGAATACGCGCTGAACAACGACGAGCGTTTCGGCGTGTGGGGCGGCTTGTCCGAACAGGAGCGTTCGGCGCTGCGCCGCCCCGATCGGCAGTCGGCCGTGTGACGTGCCTGGTCCGCTAGGCGAGGCCGCGGGCGGCTCGGCGGGCTTGGCGGGCCGCGAGCCGTTCGTCGAACTTGGCGGCTTCGACGTCCAGGCCGTTCATGAACAGGCCCAGCTCGTCCTGGGCCTGCTGGCCCGCGGGTCCGAGGTCGTCGATGTCCATGACCTTCAGGAAGCGCAGCACCGGCTGTAGGACGTCATCGTGGTGGATCCGCATGTTGTAGATCCCGCCGATGGCCATCTGCGCGGCGGCACGCTCGAAGCCGGGCATACCGTGCCCGGGCATCCGGAATTCGACGACCACGTCGCGCACGGCCTGCATGGTCAGGTCCGGTGCGAGTTCGAACGCCGCGCCGAGCAGGTTTCGGTAGAAGACCATGTGGAGGTTCTCGTCGGTGGCGATGCGGGCGAGCATCCGATCGCAGACCGGGTCTCCCGACTGGTGGCCGGTGTTGCGGTGTGAGATCCGCGTGGCGAGCTCCTGGAAGGCCACGTACGCCACGGAGTGCAACATCGAGTGACGGTTGTCGGACTCGAAGCCCTCCGACATGTGCGCCATGCGGAACTGCTCCAGCTTGTCCGGATCCACCGCACGCGAGGCGAGCAGGTAGTCGCGCATCACGATGCCGTGACGACCCTCTTCCGCGGTCCAGCGGTGTACCCAGGTGCCCCAGGCGCCGTCCCGGCCGAAGAGGGTGGCGATCTCGTGGTGGTAGCTGGGCAGGTTGTCCTCGGTGAGCAGGTTGACCACCAGCGCGGTCCGACCGATCTCGGTGACCTTGGACTGACCGACCTCCCACGCTTCTCCGTCCTCGAAGAAGGCGGGGAAGTTGCGGGCGTCGCCCCACGGCACGTAGTCGTGGGGCATCCAGTCCTTGGTGACCTTCAGGTGGCGGTTGAGCTCCTTCTCCACCACCTCTTCCAGCGCGAACAGCAGCTTGGCGTCCGTCCACGCCTCCGAGCTGCCGAGGTGGGGAGAGGTGATCGTCACGGGTGCTCCAGGGGACTGGCGGGCATAAGGGCTTACCTACGGATTCGTAGGTTACGAAACCGTAGGTTAAAGCCGTCGTGAGGAGCAGCCAAGCCCGTGATGTGATATGTCCAGTTGCGGTGCGTTATGCCGGGAGGTCGCGCAGTCGTACTGAGAGGCAGGTCACACACCCTTCGAGCTTCTCGAACTCGCTGATGTCCACCACGACCGGCGCGTAGCCCAATGAGCTCAACAGCTGTGCACTCTTCGGCGCACTCGCGGCCATCAGGACCTTCTCCTCGCCGAGCAGCACGACATGGGAGCCGCCCTCCTCCGGAACGGGCAGGAACGGGGCGAACACGGAGGGCGCGTCCACCAGTGGCGGGTAGCCGATCACCGTGCCGTCGGGCAGAGCGGTCACCGCGGACTTCAGGTGGAGGACCTTGGCCACGGGGACGGCCACCACCCGGGCGCCGAGCGGCTCGAAGGTCGCGCGCAGATGCTGCACCCCAGCCGCGTTCGTTCGCCCACCGCGCCCGACGTAGATGGTGTCGCCGATCTTGAGAACGTCCCCGCCGTCCAGGGTGCCCGGTTCGCGTACCCGGTTCACCGAGTATCCGAGTCCCGTCAGGACGTCCTCAACGGCGGCTGTCTCGGCGCGGCGCGAGGTGGCGCCGGGGCGGGCGATCAGTGCGACGTTGCGGTAGACCACCACCGCGTCCTCGACGAAGACCGCGTCCGGGCACTCGTCGGCGGCTTCGACCTCCACCGTGCGCCAGCCGTGCTCCCGCAGAGCTTGCGCGTAACCCTCCCACTGTTCCAGGGCGAGATCGGCATCTACCGGTGTGCGCTCGATGTGGGTCACCAGGCCCTCGGTCAGACGTGGGCCTGGGCGGCGGATCAGGGCGGTGCGGCTCGGCACTTCAGGTATCTCCCAGCTTCCAAAGGGTGACGGGTGCTCATCATCACCCCTGTGCTCCGCCCGGCGCCCCTCCCACTGATCAATTGCGGTGCCAAACCCGCTGCCCGTCGTCCAGCGGATCCGGGAGGACGCTCCACGCGCGGTCACCAGGAGGGGCATGTGGCTCCGCCGGGTTGCCGGCGGCGGCCCGCCCGCCCACGAAAGGCGGGCGGGCCTTCCCGCAGAGGCGACCGGGTGGCGGTACCGTGCGGCGCCGGCGGGGCGTGGGCTCCCCAAGGACGAGGGTCCACCGTCGCTACGGGCTCCGCCCCACCGGCCGCCCCTCAGTTCTCCCAGAAGGCGGCCTGTACCTCCTGCTGCGTGCTCACTTTGAGCTCGCCGTCCAGCAACAACCACTTCGTGATGCCCAGCGAGGTGAGGAAGGGGATGTCGTGGCTCGCCACGATCAGTGCTCCCTCGAACGCGTCCAGCGCCGCCTTCAACTGCCCGACCGAGGGCAGGTCCAGATTGTTCGTCGGCTCGTCAAGGAGAAGGAGTTGCGGAGTCGGCTCCGCGAGCAGCAGGGCCGCCAGCGCGGCGCGCAAGCGCTCCCCTCCGGAGAGGGTCCCGGCGAGCCGGTCCGCGCGTGCGCCTCGGAAAAGGAAATGAGCAAGCCGTGCGCGGACCGTGTTGGTCGTGGCCGTACCCGCGGTGCGGGCCACGTTCTCCAGCACCGACAGCCCGTCGTCCAGCACCTCCTCGTCCAGTCGTTGGGGCAGCAGTCGTACGGCCGTATGGACGAGGGCTTCTCCGGTGGCGGGGGCGAGCTCGCCGGCGATCGTGCGGAGCAGGGTGGTCTTCCCGCTTCCGTTGCGTCCCACCAGGGCGATCCGCTCGGGTCCGCGCACTTCCATGGCGCCCGGGATCTGGGTGCCATGCGCCAGTCCCAGCTCACGTAGCGTCAGTACTTCCTGGCTCGGATGCACCCGGGTCAGCGGGAGCTCCACACGGATCTCGGCTTCCTCGCGCACGGCGTCCACTGCCTCGTCCAGGCGTTCCCGGGCCTGGCTGAGCTTGGCCGCGTGCATGATCCGGTGTTTGCCGGCGGACTCCTGCGCCTGCCGTTTCCGGCTGTTCATGACGATCTTGGGTTCCCGCTTGGTGTCGTACATCTTCTGCCCGTAGCGCTTGCGCCGGGCGAGTTTGACATGCGCTTGGGCCAGCTCCCTCTTCTGGCGCTGGACATCGGCCTCAGCGACTCGGACCATTCGCTCGGCCGCTTCCTGTTCGGCTGCCAGCGCCTTCTCGTACGCGCTGAAGTTACCCCCGTACCAGCGGAACTCGCCCTCGTGCAGATCACCGATCCGGTCCATCCGCTCCAGGAGTTCGCGGTCGTGGCTGACGATGACCATCACGCCGGCCCAGGACTCCACTGCCGCGTAAAGCCGCCGCCGAGCAGCCAGGTCGAGATTGTTGGTGGGCTCGTCCAGGAGCAACACATCGGGTCGGCGCAGCAGCAGGGCGGCCAACCTCAGCAACAGGGATTCTCCACCAGAGATTTCACCAATGGTCCGATCCAAATGTACTGCGGCCAGACCGAGTTGATCGAGCATGGCGCGCGCCCGCTCTTCCACGTCCCAATCGTTTCCGACCGCTGCGAAGTTGACCTCGGTACTCTCGCCCGCCTCGATGGCGTGCAGGGCTGCGCGAGTGGTGTCGATGCCGAGGGCCTCGTCGACCCGCAGGGATGTGTCCAAAGTGGCTCCCTGTGGGAGGTAGCCGATGGTCCCGACGACCTTCACCTGCCCCTCGGTGGGCACGAGTTCACCTGCGATGAGCTTCAACAGGGTCGACTTCCCACATCCGTTGCGGCCAACGAGGCCCGTGAGCCCTGGGCCCACGGCGAGTTGTAGCCCTTCGAAGACGGGAGTGCCGTCCGGCCAGTCGAAGTCGAGGGTGGAGCAGGTGATGAAAGTGGGCGATGGTGACATGGAGGCCTCCGTTGGGTTGCGTGGGGTCACGGGCAACACGTGGAGACGCCGTCGGGCTCAAGAAGGCGCAAGCAAGGTCCGGGTCGTAGGGACGGGCTCGCTACCGAGGTCGCACGCCGGACGGGCCCGCAGTGCGGGCAGACGGTCGCGGCAGGGTGCGTGAGACGGCGTCTCGTGACCTCAGTAGAGCAACGTCCTTCTCCTATCGATGACGGCAAGTGCCACCGATGACGCTACGGACGCCCCACCGGAGGCGCAATTGGTTTTCTTCGAGGGCGGAGGGTGGTGCCGCGGCACCGGGTCCGGCGGGCGCTTCGTCCGAAGGCCCCTGGTGTTGCCGCGGATCGATCGCCGTCCTCGGGGCGAGGGTCAGCCGGCTTCGTCCAACAACTGCGCCAGGCCGAGGTCCAGGTCGAGGTGCAGCTGCTCCCTTCCGCGTGGCACCAAGTGGGAGATCCGGTCAAGGAAGAGCCTCAGCTGGGCCGAGGTGATCAGGACCACGGCCACCCCCTCCGGTGCGTGGAACTCCACGACCGTGCGGGTGCGGCTGTACGGGCGCACCCGCACGTCGCCCATCCCCGTCGGGCGCGTCAGTCCCTCCAGGAGGAGTTCCCTGGAGAAGGTCCAGGTCAGTTCGATGCCTTCCAGGGTGGCCGGTGCAGGGAAGACCATCTCGACCGCGTAGGGGTCCGTGCGGTCGTAGCGAAGCGTGGTCGTCACGGTTCGCACCTTGGGAGCGGCTGCGACCAGGCGGGCCTGTACGGCTTGCTCGATGATGGTGATCAAGGCCTGCTCCCTGGGGTGGATCGGGGTTGAGGACCGGCACGGGGAGAGACGCAAAAACTGGCCCTTGCGTGCGCTGCGGAGCCACGTGACGTGTGTCACCGCAATGCGTGACAGCGCGATGAGGTGTCACTACCGGCGTCGCGCGCTCTGGGCGGTTGGACGCGGCCTGGACGGAGATCACCGGGTGCACTAGGTTCCGCCGCCATGAGAATCATGGCGATTGGCATGTGCGCGGCAGTCTTATGGGTGGGGGCAGCAGTCCCCGCCGAGGCGGGTGCCCAGCACCGGCGCGCCCACTGGGCGCTCAAGGACACCGGTACCAACGCCCGCTTTCGTGGGCTGGCCGCGGTCGACCGCTCGACCGCTTGGCTCGCGGGATCGCAGGGCACCGTGCTGCGCACCTCGAACGGTGGCCGCAGCTGGCACGACGTCTCGCCACCCGATGCCTCCGACCTGGAGTTCCGTGACGTCGAGGCTTTCGGCCCTCAGCGGGCCGTCGTCCTTGCCATCGGTGAGGGCGAATCCTCCAGAGTGCTGCGCACCGAGGACGGCGGGGCGACCTGGAGCGAGACTTTCCGCAACACTGACCCGCGGGCCTTCTACGACTGCCTGACCTTCTTCGACCACCGTCACGGGCTGGCCATGAGCGATCCGGTGGACGGAAAGTTCCGCATCCTGTCCACCTCGGACGCGGGACGTTCCTGGCGTGTCCTGCCGAGCACCGGCATGCCCGCGGCCGAACCCGGCGAAGCGGGGTTCGCGGCCAGCGGCCAGTGCCTGGTCAGCGCGGGACCGCGGGACGCCTGGTTCGCCACCGGCGGTGCCCGTGTCGGCCGGGTCTTCCACTCCCCGGACCGCGGCCTGACCTGGCGGGTCGCCGACACCACGATCCCAGCCGGCGAGGGGGCCAGGGGCGTCTTCGCCCTGGCCTTCCGCGACCGTCGCCACGGCCTGGCCGTGGGCGGCGACTACCGTGCCGACCAGTCCTCTGCGCAGGCCGCGGCGGCCACCGGGGACGCGGGCCGGACCTGGCGGGCTGCGGGCGCGCCGCCCCCCGCCTACCGCTCAGGTGTGGCCTGGCTGCCGAGGGGCCGTGCCAGCGCCCTGGCCGTCGGTCCCACCGGCACCGACCTCACCCGCGACGGCGGACGCAGTTGGCGTCCCTTCGACACGGGATCCTTCGACACGGTGGACTGCGCCAGGGACGGGTCCTGTTGGGCCGCCGGCGAGAAGGGGCGGGCCGCCCGGATCGAATGACGCGTGATGCGGCCGGCCCGTGCTCCCGCCGGTCGCGTCGCGCGGGAGCGGATCGACCGCGGTCCTGGCGGATGAGGCCGGCGCAAGCGCTGTGCACCTCCGGCTCCGGGACCCGCACCGAAGCCCACTCGTGCGCGCCTGCGCCCCGGCACCGAAGACGAGCACGCGATGCACCGGGCCCGTGATCCCTGACGGGCCCGGTGGTACGTCAGCGGCGTCTGCTGCAGCGGCTATTCGCGGATGGTCGTCAGGTCCGCCGAGGTTTTCGTAGCCACGAACTCGGTGATCCGGTACGTGCACACCCCGGCTTGGGTGAACGGGTCCTGTGCCGCCAACCGCTCGATCTCCTCCCGAGGGACTCCGGCGGCCAGGACCACGCCACCGTCCCGGGGCACCTTCCGCCCCGAAGCCAGGAAGATGCCGGCCTCGTACTGGGCGTCCAGCCAGGCGATGTGCGGTTCCATCAGCGCTTCGGCGGCCTCGATGGACCCGGTGTACGTGAGCTCCATGACGAACATGGCCCGAGGCTACCTTTCGGCCATCTCCCCGACCGTCCACCGCCTGCCCGCCACGCCCGGCGGCTGGGTACCCTCGGCAGGACCATGACGAGCGTACGAACCCCGGCCGACGAGCGGGAAGCCCGCGCCATCCAGGACCAGCTGCGGACCCGGCTCGTTCTCGGAGAGGACGGCCCGGCCCCCGGCACGGGAAGGGTCACCGGTGTCGACGTGGCCTACGACGACGCACGCGACCTGGTGGCCGCGGCAGCCGTGGTGTTCGACGCCGCCACCTTGGACGTGGTGGAGGAGGCCACGGCCGTCGGCCGGGTCAGCTTCCCCTACGTTCCCGGACTCCTGGCATTCCGGGAAGTGCCCACGGTGCTCGCTGCGCTCGATGCGCTGAGCACCGACCCGGGGTTGATCGTCTGCGACGGCTACGGGCTTGCCCACCCGCGTCGCTTCGGACTGGCCTGCCACCTCGGAGTGATCACCGGAGCGCCGACGATCGGCGTCGCGAAGAACCCCTTCACCTTCCGCCACCAGGAACCCGGTGTACAGCGCGGGCAGGCCTCTTCGCTGTGCGACGTCGAGGGCACCGAGGTCGGGCGCGCCCTGCGGACCCAGGACGGCATCAAGCCGGTCTTCGTCTCCGTCGGGCACCGTACGGGACTGGACAACGCCTGCGAACAGGTCCTGGCGCTGAGCCCACGTTTCCGGCTCCCCGAGACCACCCGCCGGGCCGACTCTCTGTGCCGGCGGGTGCTCGTTGGTGCTGCCGCGTCTGAATGATCTCGGTGGAACTCGCCTGCGCGCCGGGTCCGTTCAGCTCGTGTGCGCGACCCGGAAACGGATTCCGGCACCGTGGAGCCGCGACAGTAGCGCGTCGCCCATCGCCACGGCCGTGGTGAGCTGTCCGGCGCGTGCGGGCAACTCGTCGTAGGCCAGACAGAGCGCCGACTCGGCCAGCATCTTCGCCGTCTCCCCGTAGCCGGGGTCGCCGCCGGAGACCTCGGTCAGCACCCGCCGCCCGCCGCCCTCACCGACGAAGCGCACCGTGAACCAGCTGCGGGCCCGACGCTCGGCATCGGGCCCCCGGCCGGGTTGGTAGCGGTCCATCAACCACTGCCGCACGGGTGGCACCTGGGCGGCGAGCAGGGCACCTCCCATGGCCGCCACACCCCCGGCCGCCACCGGCAGGTGCTTGACCGAGGCGTAGTGGCGGTAGCGGAAGTCGGGGCCGTAGCGCCGCAGGGTCGAAGCCGAGCGTTCCACGACGGTGCGGTCCAGGGTGGGCAGCGGCAGCGCCCAGGTGCCTGTCTCGGCGCTCCGGCGAGGGGCGCCGAGCGGGGCGCGGGCGCGCCGGTCGGGCAACCTGGGTTCGTGCAGGCGCCGCTCCCGCGCCGCCGCCAGGGTCTGCCGTCCCCGGCTCATCACGGTCAGGGCGGAGGCGAGCGTACCGCCGGAAATCAGCGCCTGGGAGCGGACGAAGCCGTCGACCCGCAGTGGTACGTCCTCGGGGAGCTGGAGCACCGTGTAGTAGGCGCCGAGATCGTGTGGGACCGAGTCGAAACCGCAGGCGTGGACGAGCTTGGCGCCGGTTTCTCGGGCCCGGGCGTCGTGGGCGAGGAACACGCGGTCCACGAACTCGCCCTCTCCGGTCAGATCGGCGTAGTCGGTGCCTTCTTCCGCGCAGGCCGCCACCAGAGGCTCGCCGTACCAGAGGTAGGGGCCGGCCGTGGTGGCCACCACCCGGGTGGACGCGGCGAGCTCGCGCAGCGCGGCGCCGTCCTTCGCGTCGGCCAGCAACAACGGCAATTCGGGCCGACCGAGTCCTTCGCGCAGTTGCTCCAGCTTCTCCCTGTTCCGGCCGGCGATCGCCCAGCGGCAGTCGCTGGGGGCGTGCTCGGCGAGGTATTGGGCGGTCAGTTCGCCCACGAACCCGGTGGCTCCGTAGAGCACCAGGTCGAAGTCGCGTCCTGCCCTGTCCGGTGTGTTCATAGCTGCCCTCCGCTCTCCGGAACGCGTCGCCCGCGCCGGTGCTGGCCGCTGAGGCTAGCGTGAGGGTGTTCGGCTGGTGCGAGCAGGGAGGCCCGTTGTCCGCTGTGACGAGAAGTGCGCTGCACAAGTGGGAGGGGGTGCGGGCCTTCGCGCTGGAACTGCCGGGGGCCGTGGAGGAGTACCCCTGGGGGCCTGAGGACTGTGTGGTGAAGGTGGACCGCAAGATCTTCGTCTTTCTTGGAGACGTGACCGGTGCTTTTCCACCTACGGTCACCGTCAAGCTCAAGGACCCCGCGTTGCACGCTCATGCGATGAGTGCTCCGAAGGCGGAGTCGGCTGGCTACGGCCTGGGGAAATCGGGCTGGGTGACGGTCCCGCTGGCCGAGCCGGGGGCTCCCGGAGCGCAGGTGTTGTGCGAGTGGGTGGAGGAGAGCTACCGCACCGTGGCGCTCAAGCGCTCGGTCAAGGTGCTGGACGAGCGTCGGGGCGGCTGAGAGGCGTGAAGTTCAGGTGTGCGCCTTCGCCCGGGGCTCTTGGAGCACCGGACGTTTCCCACCCCGGAGCTCAATGGGTTGGGCCGAGCGTGGTGGGCTTATGTGGCACTGCGCATTGCACGGCCACAGGTCACCTTGCATTCCTGAGGGCGGGCGGCCCGGGGCTTGTGCTGAGTGGAACGTGTTCCTAGCATCATTGGTGTTACATCACTAGTGTCACACCACTCGGCATGGTCCGAGGTGTCCTCTGGGGGCTTGATGGCAGAAGCGGAAGCAGCGGCGCAGAACGCCGGCCCGCTGACCGGCGTGCGCGTGCTCGAACTGGCGGGCATCGGCCCGGGACCTTTCGCCGCCATGCTCCTCGCCGACCTCGGGGCGGACGTCGTACGCGTGGACCGACCGGGCGGATCGCCCCTGGGCATCGCACCCGAGCACGATGTCACCAACCGCAACAAGCGTTCAGTGCTCCTCGACCTCAAGACGGACAACGGCCGTGCCCGGGCTCTGGAACTGGCCGCCCGGGCGGACGTGTTGATCGAAGGCTTCCGGCCGGGTGTCGCCGAACGACTGGGTGTCGGCCCCGCCGACTGTCACGCCGTCAATCCGCGCCTGGTGTACGGGCGGATGACCGGCTGGGGTCAGCAGGGTCCGCTCGCCGACCGTGCCGGGCACGACATCGCGTACATCGCCGTCACCGGCGCCCTGGGGTTGATCGGCAGGCCGGAGGAACCGCCCACCGTGCCGGTGAACCTGCTCGGGGACTACGCCGGCGGTTCGCTCTACCTCGTGGTCGGGGTCCTCGCCGCGCTCCAGCACGCCCGGGCGACTGGCACCGGACAGGTCGTCGACGCCGCGATCGTGGACGGAGCGGCACACCTCACCAGCATGATCCACGGGGCGCTGGCCGCCGGGGGCTGGCGCGACCGCCGGGCGGCGAACCTGTTGGACGGAGGCTGCCCCTTCTACGGCGCCTACGAGACCGCCGACGGCCGCCACATGGCCGTCGGGGCGCTGGAGCCCCAGTTCTACGCCGAGTTCACCGAACTCCTGGGGCTCACCTCCGAGCAGGCCGGGGCGCGTGCCGACCTCAGCCGCTGGGAGGAACTGCGCGGCCATGTCGCAGCGGCCTTCCGCACCCGCACCCGCACCGAGTGGTCGGAGGTCTTCGAGCACACCGACGCCTGCGTCGCGCCCGTCCTGTCGCTGCGGGAGGCACCCGAGCATCCGCACCTCGCCGCGCGGGGCACCTTCACCGACCATGGCGGGATCACCCAGCCGGCGCCCGCGCCCCGCTTTTCGGTCACGCCGGTATCGATCCGGCGCGGCCCGGCGTCGCCCGGCGCCGACACCGCGGAGGTGGCCCGCGACTGGGCTCTGCCCGCACTGGAGGCGACCGGCCCCGGCAGCGTCCGACACGACCACAGCCACAGCGAAGATCGGAGCCCGGAGTGAAACGGCAACTGTTCACTGCCGACCACGAGGCATTCCGCGAGACCGTGCGGACCTTCCTCACCAAGGAAGTGGCCCCGCACTACGAACAGTGGGAGAAGGACGGGGTCGTCAGCCGTGACGCCTGGCTGGCGGCCGGGCGGCAAGGACTGCTCGGCCTCGCGGTGCCTGAGGAGTACGGTGGTGGCGGCAACCTCGACTTCCGGTATGCCGCCGTCATCGCCGAGGAGTTCACCCGCGCCGGCGCGCCGGGACTGGCCCTGGGGTTGCACAACGACGTCATCGGCCCCTATCTGACCTCCCTGGCCACCGAGGAGCAAAAGCGCCGCTGGCTCCCCGGCTTCTGCAGCGGGGAGATCGTCACCGCCATCGCGATGACCGAGCCGGGCGCCGGTTCCGACCTCCAGGGCATTCGCACCACGGCTGAAGACCGTGGTGACCACTGGTTGTTGAACGGTTCCAAGACGTTCATCTCCAATGGGATCCTGGCGGACCTCGTGATCGTCGTTGCCAAGACCACGCCGGAGGGGGGTGCGCACGGGCTGAGTCTCTTGGTCGTCGAACGGGGCATGGTCGGCTTCGAGCGGGGGCGCAACCTCGACAAGATCGGCCAGAAGGCCCAGGACACCGCGGAGTTGTTCTTCCGGGATGTCGTCGTACCCAAGGAGAACCTGCTCGGTCAGCGAGACGGCGCATTCGTGCACCTGATGACCAATCTCGCGCAGGAGCGCCTGGGTATCGCGATGGCTGCGATCGCAGCCGCCGAACACCTTCTGGAGATCACCACGGCCTACGTCAAGGAGCGGGAGGCCTTCGGTCGGCCGCTCTCCAGGCTCCAGCACATCCGTTTCGAGATAGCCGAGATGGCGACCGAGTGCGCCGTCACCCGCAGTTTCCTGGACCGGTGCATCGCCGACCACTCGCGGGGCGAGCTCGATGCCGTGCACGCCTCGATGGCCAAGTGGTGGGCCACCGAGCTGCAAAAGCGGGTCGCTGATCGCTGCCTTCAACTGCACGGCGGCTACGGCTACATGACGGAGTACCGGGTGGCCAGGGCCTTCACTGACGGTCGTATCCAGACCATCTACGGCGGTACCACCGAGATCATGAAGGAGATCATCGGCCGCTCCCTGCTGGGCTGACCCTTCCCCCCGCCACTCCTCGCCGCCCCTCCCGGCGTCCTTTCGAAAGGCTTTGAGTTGAGTTCCGAAGCGTACGTGTACGACGCGATCCGCACCCCGCGTGGCCGTGGCAAGGCCAATGGGGCCCTGCACGGCACCAAGCCGATCGACCTGGTCGTCGGAGTGATCCACGCGCTGCGCGACCGTAATCCCGACCTCGACATGGCCGCCGTGGACGACATCGTGCTCGGCGTCGTCGGGCCGGTGGGCGATCAGGGCTCCGACATCGCCCGTATCGCTGCCATCGCGGCAGGCCTACCGGACACCGTGGCCGGGGTGCAGGAGAACCGCTTCTGTGCCTCGGGGCTTGAGGCCGTCAACATGGCTGCGGCCAAGGTCCGTTCCGGTTGGGAGGACCTGGTCCTTGCCGGTGGCGTGGAGTCGATGTCGAGGGTCCCGATGGCTTCGGACGGTGGCGCTTGGTTCGCCGACCCGATGACCAACTTCGACACTGGTTTCGTCCCGCAGGGCATCGGGGCCGATCTGATCGCCACCGTCGAGGGCTTCTCCCGACGGGACGTGGACGAGTACGCGGCGCTGTCCCAGGAGCGGGCCGCGGCAGCGTGGAAGGACGGCCGCTTCGCGCGCTCGGTCGTCCCGGTCACCGACCGCACCGGTCTGGTCGTCCTCGATCACGACGAGTTCATTAGGCCGGGCACCACGGCCGACTCCCTCGCCCGTCTGAAGCCCTCCTTCGCCGACATCGGTGAACTCGGCGGCTTCGACGCGGTGGCCCTGCAGAAGTACCACTGGGTGGAGCGGATCGACCACGTCCACCACGCGGGCAACTCCTCCGGCATCGTCGACGGAGCCTCCTTGGTCGCCATCGGGTCGCGGGAGGTGGGCGAGCGCTACGGACTCGCTCCGCGCGCTCGGATCGTCTCCGCCGCGGTGTCCGGCTCCGAGCCGACCATCATGCTCACCGGACCCGCCCCGGCCACCCGCAAGGCTCTGGCGAAGGCCGGTCTCGGCATGGACGACATCGACCTGGTCGAGATCAACGAGGCCTTCGCGGGAGTGGTCCTGCGGTTCGTCAAGGACATGGGAATCAGCCTCGACAAGGTCAACGTCAACGGCGGGGCCATCGCGATGGGGCATCCACTGGGGGCCACCGGAGCGATGATCCTGGGCACTTTGGTCGACGAACTGGAACGCCAGGACAAGCGCTATGGCCTGGCCACCTTGTGCGTCGGCGGCGGCATGGGCATCGCCACCATCGTCGAGCGTGTCTGACCCCGCCCCTCCCCACCCCCTTACGGAGCAGCAACCATGAGCGAGTCCAGCACGATCCGCTGGGAGTCGGACGAGAACGGCGTCGTCACCCTCGTCCTCGATGACCCCGGCCAGTCCGCCAACACCATGAACCAGGCGTTCATGGACTCCATCACGGCCGTCGCCGATCGAGCCGAGGCCGAGCGGGACGCCATCCGCGGCATCATCGTCACCTCCGCGAAGAAGACGTTCTTCGCGGGCGGAGACCTCAAGGACATGATCCAGCTGGGGCCCGAGCACGCCCAGTTGGCCTTCGACAAGGGCATGGCGGTCAAGCGGGCCCTGCGCCGGATCGAGACGCTGGGTAAGCCGGTGGTCGCGGCGATCAACGGGGCAGCCCTCGGGGGCGGTTACGAGATCGCCCTGGCCTGTCACCACCGGATCGCCCTGGACGCTCCCGGTTCGAGGATCGGTCTGCCCGAGGTGACCCTCGGCCTGTTGCCGGCCGGTGGCGGCGTCACGCGCACCGTGCGGCTGATGGGCATCGCTGACGCGCTGCTGAAGGTGCTGCTCCAGGGCACCCAGTACAGTCCCCGGCGTGCCGTGGAAAACGGACTGGTACATGAACTGGCCCGTGATCCGCAGGAGATGATGGTCAAGGCCCGTGCCTTCATCGATGCGCACCCCGAGTCCCACCAGTCTTGGGACGCTCCCGGCTACCGCATTCCCGGCGGCACCCCGGCCAATCCCAAGTTCGCGGCGAACCTGCCGGCGTTCCCGGCCAATCTCAAGAAGCAGTTGAACGGCGCTCCCTATCCCGCCCCCCGCAACATCCTTGCGGCGGCCGTGGAAGGTTCCCAGGTCGACTTCGAGACCGCCCAGGTCATCGAGGCCCGCTATTTCACCGAGTTGGTGACCGGCCAGACCGCGAAGAACATGATCCAGGCGTTCTTCTTCGACCTCCAGGCAGTCAACTCCGGAGCTAGCCGTCCGCAGGGCGTGCCGTCCCGCCCGGTCCGCAAGGTCGCAGTCCTCGGTGCCGGCATGATGGGCGCGGGCATCGCGTACTCCTGTGCCCGCGCCGGAATCGAGGTGGTCCTCAAGGACGTCTCCTTGGAGTCCGCGGCGCGCGGCAAGGAGTATTCGCACAAGCTCCTGGACAAGGCGGTGGCGCGAGGTCGGAGCACGGAGGCCAAGAAGGCGCAGCTGCTGGCCCGGATCACCCCGACTGCCGACGCTGCCGATCTGGCCGGCTGCGACGCGGTGATCGAGGCGGTCTTCGAGGACACCGCGCTCAAGCACAAGGTCTTCGAGGAGATCCAGGGCGTTGTCGAGCCCGACGCGCTGTTGTGCTCCAACACCTCCACACTGCCCATCACGGTACTGGCGGAGGGGGTAGAGCGTCCCGAGGACTTCGTCGGCCTGCACTTCTTCTCCCCGGTGGACAAGATGCCGTTGGTGGAGATCATCAAGGGCGGGCGCACCGGGGACGAGGCCCTGGCCCGTGCCTTCGACCTGGTGCGACAGATCAACAAGACACCGATCGTCGTCAACGACAGCCGGGGGTTCTTCACCTCACGGGTCATCGGCCAGTTCATCAACGAAGGCGTCGCGATGGTGGGGGAGGGTATCGAGCCCGCTTCCATCGAGCAGGCGGCCGGGCAGGCCGGCTACCCGGCCAGGGTGCTTTCGTTGATGGACGAGTTGACCCTCACCCTTCCCCGCAAGATCCGCAACGAGACCCGGCGGGCCTTCGAGGAGGCCGGCCGCACGTGGACCGCCCACCCGGCGGACCAAGTCATCGACCGCATGGTCGACGAGTTCGCTCGCCCCGGTCGAAGCGGTGGCGCCGGCTTCTACGAGTACGTCGACGGGCAGCGGACGGGGATCTGGCCGGGGCTGCGGGAGCACTTCACCCGGTCCGGGGCGCAGATCCCGTTCGAGGACATGAAGGAGCGCATGCTCTTCTCGGAGGCACTGGACACCGTGCGGTGCCTGGAGGAGGGCGTGCTGACCTCGGTCGCTGACGCCAACATCGGCTCCATCATGGGGATCGGATTCCCGGCCTGGACCGGTGGCGTCCTCCAGTACATCAACGGCTACGAGGGCGCGCTACCCGGCTTCGTGGCGCGCGCCCGCGAGTTGGCCGATCGCTACGGTGAGCGGTTCGAGCCGCCGGCCTTGCTGCTGGCCAAGGCCGAGCGGGGAGAGACCTTCGGCGACTGAGCGCACGCCCGGAGGGCTCCGACCGGGCCGGGCTACCGGCCCGGGCCGGAGCCCTCCTCCGCGTCGAACGCCGCCCGCAGCTCCTGCCGCAGCGACCGCTGGAAGGCCGTGACCAGCGCCTGCACCACGAGGGGTTGCATATGGGCGGACAGGGATTTCATCGCCTCCACCTGCGCGGCGTCGGGCTCCTCCCGCGTGAAGGGTCCCCACACCTCGTCCCGGAAGAGCCGGGTGAGTTCCTGGGCTGCTGCCCGTGCGTGTTCCAACAGGACGTTGCGTGCAGTCAGGATCGTCTCGTGGGAGATGGGCACGTCCAAGAGGGCCACCCCGAGTCGCAGCAGACCGAGGTCCACCCGGTACTCCCCGTGCCGGTCGGTCGTCAGTACGTTCATGGCCGTCAGCCGCCGCACATCGTCTTCGGACAGGCCACGTCCGGCGCGTGCCTCCAACTCGGCGCGTGAGGTCTGCTCGGAGGCGTCCGGCACCCATGCAGTGATCAACGCCCGGTGGATCGCCAGGTCATGAGCGCTCAGGTCCGCCGGCAGAGCGTCCAGGTAGCGCTCGATCGCGCTCAACGTCATTCCCTGGTGCTGTAGTTCTTCGATCAGCGCCAGCCTGGACAGGTGTTCGGGACCATAGTGTCCCACCCTGCGCGGTCCGATCGCGGGAGGGGGCAAAAGGCCCCGCGTGCTGTAGAACCGTACGGTACGAACGGTGACACCCGCCCGGGCCGCGAGTTCATCGACCGTGAGCGTGGGCTCTTGGGCCTGGGTGGTCATCGCCTGTGCCTCGCTCTCTGATCCTGCACCTCAACGCACCTCGGTTCAACAGTATTGCTGTCGCACCAATGATGTGAAACGGCCAGGAGTCCGCCATGCCCACCACCTTGGAACTGCCCGGACCACCCGAGACGATCACCCTTCCCGCGCTGCTCGCGCGCAACGCCACCACGTACGGCCATCTTCCGGCCCTGTCCTGGCGCACCGCCGGCGGCGCGTGGGCCACTCTCACCTGGGCCGAGGTCCGACGCAAGGTCGCCGTCCTCGCCGCCGGCTACACCGCCCTGGGCATCGACCGGGGTGAACACGTCCTGATGATGGTGGGCAACCGCCCCGAGCACTGGCTCAGCGACCTCGCCTTGGTCCACCTCGGTGCCGTGCCGGTCACCGTCTACGGCACCAGTGCCCCCGGCCAGATCGCCCATATCGCCCGGCACAGCCGGGCACGGTTCGCGCTCCTCGAAGGCGCCCGTGAACTACCGCGCTGGGAGCCGCTGCTGGCCGAGGAGAGCGTGCCGCTGGCGCAGCTGATCGTCGTCGAGGAGGCCGAGGCGGGCGGTCATCGCAGCTACGGATCCGTGTACGCCAGTGGGACCCGCCTGCACGACCCGCAGTCCTTCGAGAAGGTCTGGCGCCAGGCCCGGCCCGAGGACCCGCTCACCGTCGTGTACACCTCGGGCACCACCGGCGACCCCAAGGGCGTTCGTCTCAGCCACCGCAACATCCTCTTGCAGTCCGTCCGGCTCGATGCCATGACCGAGCTGCCCGAACACGCCGAGCACATCTGCTACCTGCCCTTCGCCCACATCGCGGAGCGCATCCTCGGCATCTACCTGCCGCTGCTGCGCGCGGCGCACGTGCGGCTGTGCGCCGAGCCGACGGCCGTCGCCGCCGCGGTGCGGGAACTGCACCCCGTGCAGTTCTTCGGCGTACCCCGGGTGTGGGAGAAGCTCGCGGCGTCGTTGCGGGCCGCCCTCGCCGCCCTGCCGGAGGAACAACGGCGGGCCATCGACACTGCTGCCGAGATCGCCCGCAGTCACGCGTCGCACCGGGAGGAGGGTCGCGCGGTACCCGCCGAGCTGGCTGCTTCCTACGCGCGGGTGAAGTCCCAGGTCCTCGATCCGGTGCTGTCCCTGGCCGGACTGGACCGGCTGAGCTGGACGGGCAGCGCCACCGCCCCGATGCCGATCGAGGTGGTCCGCTTCTGGGCGGGCTTCGGCCTCACGATCATGGACGCCTGGGGGCTGACGGAGACCTCCGGGGTGTGCACGGTCAACAGCCCCGAGGTGTTCCGGCTCGGGTCGGTGGGGCGCCCGATCCAAGGGGTGGAGCTGCGGATCGCGGAGGACGGCGAGATCCTGGCCAGGGGGGCGACTGTCTTCGACGGCTACCTGCGCGAGGACGGAACCGTGGAGAGCGCCTGCGACGCGGAGGGCTGGTTCCCCACCGGCGACATCGGTCGCCTCGACGAGGAGGGCTTCTTGTGGCTGACCGACCGCAAGAAGGAACTGATCGTCACCTCGAACGGCAAGAACGTCTCCCCGGCGCTTGTCGAGAACACCCTCAAGGAGCACCCGCTGATCGGGCAGGCGTTCGCTCACGGGGACGGACGGTCCTACCTGGTGGCGCTGCTGGTGCTCGATCCCGAGCTGGCCCCGGCCTGGGCGAAAGCCCGCGGGATCAGCTCCGCGGACGGCCTCGCCGGGCTGGTCGACCACCCCGCGGTCCAACAGGAGGTGGAACGGGCGGTCGCGGCGGCGAACGCCCGGCTCAACCGCACCGAGCAGATCAAACGCCACCGGCTGCTCAGCCGTGAGTGGGGACCGGACAGCGGTGAGCTGACGCCCTCGCTGAAACTGCGCCGCGCGGTGATCCGCGAGCAGTACGGCACGGTTCTCGACTCCCTCTACGAACCGGGAAGCTGAGACGCCCGGTGGCCGCAGGCCGGCTGCAACCGGCCTGCGGCCACCCGGAGCTACCCCCGGAGCACGCCTCAGCGTGCCGAACCGGTCACCGGGTAGTGGTCGGAGAGGTTGGTGTAGGTGTAGCTCTTGCCCCAGCTGGAGACGGTCCAGGGCGCGCTCTGCTCCTTGATCACGTCGTTGTTCCAGCCGCCCGGTCGGACGTGGCCGGCCCGGTGCAGCACGTAGTCGAGGTCCTCGCGCGGGTCGGAGGGGTAGCGGTCCTTCGCGATTGAGTTGTCCCGGGTGTCGAAGGAGTACGGGTGTCCGGTCCGGGTGTCGCTGGCGGCGAGGTCGGCGTCCGCGAGCATGCTGGCGTACTCGGGGGTACGGGAGTCGACGTTCATGTCTCCCGCGACGATGACCTGCTCGTCGGCCGGAATGTTCTTGGCGTCGAGGAAGGAGTCGATCGTCTTGAACTGGCGGGAGCGCATCCGGGCCGCCTCGCCGGAACCACAACCGGGGTCGGTGGACTGCGCGTGGGTGCCCACCACGTGCACCTTGGTGCCGCCCACGTTCAGCACCACGTAGGCGAAGCCCTTGTTGGACCACCAGTCGGCGCCGCAGGCGTCCTTGTAGACCCACTGCTCCTTGTGCACGATCGGCCACTTGCTGAGGATCGTCACGCCGCCGTCCTCCGGTGTGGTCGAGGAGTAGGAGCCGCCGGTGGCGTCCCAACCGCTCTTGGTGCGACCGACCACCGGGGTCTGGTACGGGTACTGCGAGGCGGACCGGCTCTTGAGGGAGTCCGAGGAGGAGTTGTCGAAGGCCTCTTGGAGGACCACGACGTCGTGCCCCTGGAAGAAGGGCGCACTGGCTATCGCCTGGGCGCGGTGGTCCTGTCCCCAGTTCGGATACAGGGTCTTGCTGAAGAGGAAGACGTTGTACGACAGGACGCTCAGGTTCGGCGTCGAGGCGGTCTGCGCCTGTGCGGTGCCCGTGGGCACGGTGGTGGCCAGCGCGGCTGCGACGACGGTCGCGGCGAGAGCGGCAAGGCGGCTACGGCGGGGGGTGGAGAACGGCATCAAGTCTCCTGCTGCCTGTGGGTTACCGACGGGAAAGTTGCGGCGGGCGCCATCAAAGCAGCCGGAGTTACTTCGAGGTAACACTCGTGCACCGGGAATCTTGACGGACCATGTATCCATGAGGGGCGATTGCGCACAGACCACGAGTCCACCCCAGCTGCCCACGGACGGGCTCCTGTGGCACCTCGCCGGAGACGTCCGGGCGCTGCTGATCCTGCCGCCCTCCTTCGTCCTGGAAACGGCTCATCCGTCCGTCGGCGCCGGGGTGGACGACCACTCCGTCTTCCGCAGTGACCCCTGGGGACGCGCCGTTCGCTCGGTGAGCTCCGTGCAGCAGTGGGTCTACGGAGGCCAGGAGGCGGCCCGGGAGGGGCGACGGTTGCGCCGACTGCACCGCGACATCCGGGGGACCGACCCGCGCGGACGGCCCTACCACGCGCTGGAAGCGGGCACCTACGCCTGGGTGCACAACGCGGGTTTTCCCGTCTACCTGCACGCCGTGGGCTATTTGTGGCGCCCCCTCGACGAAACCCAGCGCCACCGGCTCTACGCCGAATGGCGGCTGCTCGGGAAGGTCCTCGGTATCAACGAACGGGAGCTGCCCGCGACCCTGGAGGACTTCTGGCCTTACTACGCGCGGATCCGGGACGAGGTGTTGGAGCCGACCGTGGTCGCTCGGGAGCTCCTGGCGACCGACCTACCACTGAGCGCGCCCGACCGGGGCCCGCGCTGGCTCCGCACAGCGCTGAGGCTCCTTTGGCCGGTGCTGCGCAAGCCCTTCCTGCGGCTGCGCGCCTTCGTCACGGTGGGCTACCTCCCGCCGGACGCCCGGGCGGCCTTGGGCCTTGAGTGGACCGAGCGCCAGGAGCGCCGCTTGAGGCGGTTGAGCACCGTACTGCGCTACACGGTGCCGCTGCTCCCCGCCCGGCTGCGTTGGCTGCCGCTGGCCCGTGCTGCCCGTGCTGCCCGTGCGCCCTCGCGTGGCCGAGCAGTATGACCTTGACGGCGTGGGAGCCGTACGCGCCAGTGCCGGTGCGGCGCCGGTTCCACCGCCGGCGCCGCACCGGGCGAGAGGTCAGTGGCCCCCGGTGTCGTGGACAGTGTTGGTCGCGGCGATCTTCTTCCAGGAGCGGGGCTGCGGCGCGGGGTGCACCCGTTCGACGCTCCGGTGCGCCGCGGGACCGGCACCCGCGCCGGTCTTCGACCGGGCTTGCCCGGGCGCGGTCGGCACGGCGGGTTTCGCCGGCTGGTACAGCCAGGTGTCGAAGAGTGTCGCCAGCGGTTTGCCGGAGACCCGCTCGGCGTACCGGAGGAAGTCGGTCACCGTGGCGTTGCCGTAGGCGCGCTCGGTGGGCCACCCCTTGAGGATCTTGAAGAAGCTGCGGTCACCGACCTCGTTGCGCAGGGCCTGGACGGCGAGGGCGCCGCGGTCGTAGACGGCGATGTGGAACTGGTTCTCCGGCCCCGGGTCCGCCGGTGCCACCTGCCAGAACGGGTCCTCGGCCGGACGCGTTGCGTACACCCAGTCAGCGAGCTCCTGAGCGGTGCCCTCGCCCTCCTCCTCGGACCAAAGCCACTGGGCGTAGCGGGCGAACCCCTCGTTGAGCCAGATGTCCTTCCACCCGGAGACCGAGACGCTGTCCCCGTACCACTGGTGGGCGAGTTCGTGGACGACGACCGAGACGTTCGAGCCGGCCGCGAACTGGCGCGGGCTGTAGTAGGGCCTGGTCTGCGTCTCCAGCGCATAGCCGGTGGTCACATTGGGCACGTAGCCGCCCAGCGCGTTGAAGGGGTACGGGCCGAGATTTTGGCTGAGCCACTCGACCACCTCGGTGGTCCGTTCCACACTGGCGCGGGCGGCGCCGGCATTGTCGCCGAGGTCCTTGCTGTAGGCGTTCACCACCGGAAGGCCATCGGAGGTCGTGCCTGTGGTGATGTCGAAACGGCCGACGGCGAGGGTGGCCAGATAGGTGGCCTGCGGCTTGTTGGAACGCCAGTTGAAGCGGGTCCAGCCCAGCTTGGAGCTCTGGGAACGCAGCACTCCGTTGCTGATCGCCTGGGTCCCGTCGGGCACGCTGACGGAGATGTCGAAGGTGGCCTTGTCCAGAGGGTGGTCGTTGCTGGGGAACCACCAGGCAGCCGCCTCGGGCTCCTGGGCGATGACCCCGCCGTCGGGGGTGCGGTGCCAGGCGGTCCACCCGCCGATCTTGAGCTGGGAGGGTTTACCGGCGTACTTGACCACCATGGTGATCTGCTGGTTCTTGGGCAGGGGGGTGGCGGGAGTGACCTCCAGCTCCTGATCACCCGATCTTGTGAAGGCTGCTTTCACACCGCCGACCCGGATCTCGCTCACCTTGAGGCCGAAGTCGAGGTTGAAGCGTGACAGGTCCTGGGTCGTTGTGGCGAGCAGGGTGGCGGTGCCTCGGAGCAGATCGGTCTTCGGTTGGTACTGCAACCTCAGGTCGTAGTGCGAAACGTCATAGCCGCCGTTGCCACTGGCCGGGTAGTAGGGATCGCCGAGGCCTGGCGCGCCCGGTGTGTAGCCCGCGGCTGCTGCTGGGATCACCAGCAGGAGGGAGGCTGCTAACACGCTCGGGGCAATGACTCTGCGGTGCACGGTAGCTCCAAGTGGTAGGGGCCGTAGTTCCGTTCGATCGTATTCACCCCCGGAAACCCCAGCCATGTCCATGGCACCTGCTGTCCCACGATCGCCATTCGGCCGCCATGGCCCCGCGAGTGTTCAGCGGGATTCCCCGTGTTCGAAGCCGCGCCGCACCCGATTAGGATCTGGACCCTGATGACTGCAACCCTCGTCGCCAAGGACCTCGCCGCCGGCCACGGCGAACGCTCCCTCTTCAGCGGCCTCGACCTGGTCCTCGCCCCCGGTGACGTGATCGGGCTCGTCGGCGTCAACGGAGCCGGAAAGTCCACTTTGCTTCGGCTGCTGGCCGGTCTGGACACTCCAGAGACGGGTGAGCTGCGGCTCTCCCCGCCCACCGCGACCGTGGGCCACCTGCCTCAGGAGCCCGAACGCCGCCCGGGCGAATCGGTCCGCGACTTCCTCGCTCGACGCACGGGCGTCGCCGCCGCGCAGGCCGAGCTGGACGCCGCCACCCAGGCCCTGGTCGACGGCGCGCCGGGCTCCGACGACGCCTACGCCCAGAGCCTGGAGCGTTGGCTCGATCTCGGCGGTGCCGATCTCGACGAAAGGGCCGAGGAGGTGGCCGACTCCCTTGGCCTCGCCATCAGCCTGGAGCTGCCCATGACGGCCCTCTCCGGAGGTCAGGCGGCCCGTGCGGGCCTCGCCTCACTGCTGCTCTCCCGGTATGACGTCTTCCTGCTCGACGAGCCCACCAACGACCTCGACCTCGACGGCCTGGATCGGCTCGAAGCCTTCGTCAAGGGCCTGCGCTCGGGCACCGTCCTCGTCAGTCACGACCGGGAGTTCCTCACCCGCACCGTCACCAAGGTCTTGGAACTCGACCTCGCGCAACAGCAGGTCAACCTCTACGGAGGCGGCTACGAGGCCTATCTTGAGGAACGCGACACCGCCCGCAGGCACGCCCGCGAGGAGTACGAGGAGTACGCCGACAAGCGCTCGTCCCTGGAGGGGCGGGCGCAGATGCAGCGCTCCTGGATGGACAAGGGCGTCAAGAACGCCCGCCGCAAGTCCTCGGACAACGACAAGATCGGCCGGAAGTTCCGCAGCGAGGCGAGCGAGAAGCAGGCGGCCAAGGCCCGGCAGACCCAACGCATGATCGAACGCCTGGACGTGGTGGACGAGCCCCGCAAGGAATGGGAGCTCCGGATGGAGATCGCCTCCGCCCCGCGCTCCGGCGCGGTCGTCGCCACGCTCCGGGAAGCAACCGTGACCCGGGGCGGGTTCACCCTCGGACCGCTGAGCCTCCAGATCGACTGGGCGGATCGGATCGCCATCACCGGCGCCAACGGCTCCGGCAAGTCCACCTTCCTTGCCGCGCTGTTGGGGCGTCTGCCGCTGGACTGCGGTGCCGCGCACCTGGGTTCGGGCGTCCTGGTGGGTGAGGTGGACCAGGCGCGCGGGCTGTTCCTCGGGGACGAGCCCCTCCTGGAAGCCTTCGCGGTCGCCGTGCCGGAGATGGAACCGGCCGAGGTGCGAACCCTGTTGGCGAAGTTCGGCCTCAAGGCCGCCCATGTGCTGCGGCCGGCGGCCACGCTGTCGCCGGGTGAACGCACGCGGGCCGCCCTCGCCCTCCTCCAGGGGCGTGGCGTGAACCTTCTGGTACTGGACGAGCCGACCAACCACCTTGACCTGCCGGCCATCGAGCAACTCGAATCGGCCCTCGAAGCCTATGAGGGGACCTTGTTGCTCGTCACCCACGACCGTCGGATGTTGGACGCGGTATGCACCAACCGTCGGCTGACCGTCTCGCAGGGGCGGGTGACCGAGGGCTGAGACCGTCCTGCGGCGGGGGCCCGAAGCCCACGACCGTAGACGCCGCGACACCAGGTCAGTGGGAGGGGCGACCGCTTTCGCAAGCGCCGGCTGCCGCTCCCGTAGGAGCGTGCCTCTTGCGGGCCAGCCGTTGCGCCACCGTGGTGCGGGGCAGATGGCGGACCGCATGGGCGTACAGCTTGTACCGCCAGCCGGTCACGCTGAGTGGGCGACCCTTGGCCAGGTCCCGAAGGGCCCCGGCGGCCACATCGTCCGGATCCAGCCAGACGCTGTCGCGCAGCGCACTGACGTCCATGCCTGCGCGCTGTTGGAACTCGGTGCGGGTGAAGCCGGGAACCACGGCCAGCACGCGTACGCCATGCGGCGCGAGGTCCACGCGCAGGGATTCACTGAACGCGGTGACCCAGGCCTTGGCCGCGCCGTAGGTGCCGGTGGGGAGGAGCCCGGCCACCGAGGAGACGTTGAGGACCGCCCCGCGCCCGCGGGCCCGCAGGCCCGGCACCGCTGCGTGGGTGAGACGCAGCGGGACGCGCACCAACAGGTCCAGGAGGCGTTCCTCGTCCTCCACCGGACTGTGGGGGAAGGGTGCGGGCAGGCCGAAGCCGGCGTTGTTGACCAGGATGTCGACCGGCGGGTGGCCGTGTTCACCACGGGCCGCGAGCCGCTCCTCTACAGTGCGGCACTGCTCCGGGACGAGCAGATCGGCGGCCAGGACCTCCACCGACACTCCGAAGCAGGTGCGCAGGGTGTCCGCGGTCGACGCCAGCCGCTCGGCGTCCCGGGCCACCAGGACCAGATGGACGCCCTTGGCGGCGAGGCGGTGGGCGAAGGCGGCGCCGATGCCGGAGGTGGCGCCGGTGATCAGGGCGGTGGGCATGCGGCGGATCTCTTTTCTCAGGATCGGGCGGAGAAGGACCGGGCGGCCGGTGAGGTGTATGCCGCGGCGACCGCCATCAGGAACTGCTTCTCGTCCTCCAGGCCGTGCCCGCCGAAGGCACCGGCGCCGAATCCGCCCTGCTGCTGTGGGTCTCCGGCCAGTTTCGCCGCCCGGGCTCTTCTGATCACGCAGGCGAGCACGGCAGCCTCGCCGTCGGCGCCGGCCTCGGAGCCTCGGACGTGTTCTCTGGCCAGGTCAGGAACTTCGGGGGCGACGTAGTCGGCGAGCAGCAAGATGGCGTCGCGGGTCTCGATCACCTTGCGGTACACCAGCAGCTGACGGGGCATGGGCGGCCACAGGAGCTCCCACAGTCGGGCCCGGGGCTTGTTCAGGGCCACGTGTGGCACGGCCTGCACCAGGTCGCTCCATAGTGGCCACAACCGCCAGGCCGCTGTCACCTCGGCCACGGTGCGCCGCAGGGTGAACAGGGTTGGTACCAAGATGGCGGCGGCGCGCAGGAAGGCGTGCAGGTTCATCAGCAAGGGCAGGTACGGTAGCGGCCAGCCCGCCCCGGACAGTGCTTTGACCAGGTAGCCCAGCCAGAAGAGCCCGGCCAGGGCCGTGCCCAGCCCGAACAGTTGGAGCCCTGCGGACAGCGCCCGACTCTCGGCGACCCTGCTGTAGCGCCAGCAGACGTAGACGCAGACGGTGTTGGCGAGTAGGTGGGCGCCGATCAAGGTCAGCCAGTAGGCAAGCGAAGGCACGGGGGAACCCTGTGGCGGGATGCCATGGGCGCCGTGGTCGGCGCTTGCGAAGTCCAGGCCCAGCAGCCCGAGGAGGAGAAGGGTGGCGGTGACCCAGGACGCGGTCTGCAGGCGGCGTCCGCTGGTGGTCGCCGCGACGAAGTAGAGCACCGCCCCGGCGGAGAGCACGCCGATGAAATTCCGGGTGAGCGCCACCAGATGGGCCGAACCAGGGTCTTCGGTGGCCAGTTCGACCACGGCGGGCAGGTTCAAGGTCATGGCGGCGGCTGCGGTGGCCACAGCCAGCCACAGACCGCGCTGCTGAGGTGAGTGCAGGGCTGCGCGGGAGCGGGCCAGGACCGCGAGCCACAGGGCTATCACGCCCGGGACGGCGAGCGCGTTGCCGAACTGCGCTATGTCATCGCTGGACATAGGAGGCCCTCACGCCGAAAGCCGAGTCCAGCTTCTCCAGGGTGCACTGCACGGTCCCCTCCTCCGGCGAGCCCGAGGGGGGCGGATCGCCTGCGCGGGTGCGTATCAAGCTGGCCAGGAGTTCGGCCTCCTGCTCCTGCCGGGTGGTGTAGTTGGTGCGGCCCATGATCCGTGGTGGCTGCCCGTCCGCTCCGCCTTCGCCAGTGAGGGAGTTGTGGCCGAAGAGGATGTGTCCGAGCTCGTGCAGGATGATGTGTTCCCGGTGCACGCGCGTGGTCTGCGCCTCGTAGAAGACGTAGTCCTCGTGGTCGGTACCGATCCACAGTCCGCAGACGCCGCTCTCGGCGGCTTCCTTGGGCAGCGGGTGCAGACGGATGGGCCGTCCCCGCCGCTGCGCTATCCGGTCGCACAGGTCGTCGATGGAGAACGGGATCGGCAGGTCCAACTCGCCGAGCATCGCTTGGCACCGTCTGCGTAACTTGAGTTGCCGGTACTGCATGTGCTCCCTCTGGTGACCCTGGTGACCCGTCCTCGGGCATCGGCGGTAGGCGTGCATGCGAAGTGGCATGAGATCCTGGGCCTTCGGAGGTGGTGGGGGATGGGCTCCTCGGACGTGCAGGTGCCCGGCTCGCCCGGTCTGGCGAGCCGGGCACACCCTCCATGCCTACAGATCTTCTGTTCGATCTGGCAAGGCCGGTGACCAGCAGGGGGATCGATCAAGCCATCAGCGGCGCCGATCGTCCTTGGGGCCGGTCAGCCCGGCCCGACGCAGGGCGTCGGCCATCGCGCTGTTGGCGGGAGCCGGGGCTCCGCCTCCGCGCTGGCCCCCTCGGCTCCCGCCGCCCGCACCGCGTGACTGGCCCGCACCACCGCCCCGCTGGTGCGGGGGCCGACCACCGGAACGCCGCTCCGAGCGCTCGCCGGTGCCGGCCGAGGAGGCTGCTTCGTCCTCCAACCGCAAGGTCAGGGAGATGCGTTTGCGCGTGGTGTCCACGTCCAGCACCTTGACCCGGACGATGTCCCCGGGCTTGACCACTTCGCGAGGGTCCTTGACGAATGTCTTGGACATGGCGGAGACGTGCACCAGACCATCCTGGTGGACGCCGATGTCCACGAAGGCGCCGAAGGCCGCGACATTGGTCACCACACCCTCCAGGACCATCCCGGCGGCGAGGTCGCCGATCTTCTCGACTCCGTCCTTGAAGCTGGCCGTGCGAAACGCCGGGCGCGGGTCTCGGCCGGGCTTCTCCAGCTCGCGCAGGATGTCGTTCACCGTGGGCAGCCCGATGCCGGTGGCGTCGTCCACGAATTCCGCCGGGCGCAGCGAGCGCAGCACGGCGGTGTTGCCGATCAGAGCCGCCACCTCGCTGCCTGCCGCCTTGCCCATCGCCCGGACCACCGCATACGCCTCGGGGTGCACGCTGGAGCCGTCCAGCGGGTCCTCTCCTCCGCGGATGCGGAGGAAGCCCGCACACTGCTCGTAGGCCTTGGGGCCCAGTCGGGCGACCGCCTTGAGCGCCTTGCGGCTGCGGAAGGGGCCGTGAGTGTCCCGGTGCCCGACGATGTTCTCGGCGAGTCCGCCGCTGATGCCGGAGACTCGGGAGAGCAGTGGCGCAGAAGCGGTGTTGACGTCCACCCCGACGCCGTTGACGCAGTCCTCCACTACCGCGTCCAGGGAGCGTGAGAGCTTCACCTCCGACAGGTCGTGCTGGTACTGGCCCACCCCGATCGACTTCGGGTCGATCTTGACGAGTTCGGCGAGCGGGTCCTGGAGCCGACGGGCGATGGACACCGCGCCGCGCAGTGAGACGTCGAGGTCGGGAAGTTCCTGGGAGGCGAAGGCGGAAGCCGAGTAGACGGAGGCCCCGGCCTCGGAGACCATCACCTTGGTCAGGCCCAACTCGGGGTGACGGGCGATGAGGTCGGTTGCCAGCCGGTCGGTTTCGCGAGAGGCCGTGCCGTTGCCGATGGCGACCAGCTCGACGGCGTGTTCCTTGGCCAGGCGGGCGAGCCGACCGAGGGATTCCTCCCATTTGTTGGCCGGTACGTGCGGGTAGATCGTGTCGGTGGCCACGACCTTGCCGGTCGCGTCGACCACGGCGACCTTCACACCGGTGCGGAAGCCCGGGTCCAGTCCCAGCGTGGCACGAGTCCCCGCGGGCGCGGCCAGCAGGAGGTCCCGGAGATTGGCAGCGAAGACCCGGACCGCCTCGTCCTCGGCGGCTTGCCTCAGCCGCGTCCGCAGATCCACGCCGAGGTGGACGAGGATCTTGGTGCGCCACGCCCACCGGACCGTCTCGCCCAGCCACTGGTCGGCCGGGCGTCCCCGGTCCGCGATCTGGAACCGGCGTGCGATCAGGCCTTCGTAGGTGGAGGGTCCGGGCAGTTCCGAGGGTTCCTCCGGCTCCAGGGTGAGGTCGAGGACGTCCTCCTTCTCGCCGCGCAGCATGGCGAGCACCCGGTGCGAGGGCAGGGCGGTGAGCGGTTCGGTGAAGTCGAAGTAGTCGGCGAACTTCGCGCCGGCCTCCTCCTTGCCCTCCCGTACCTTCGCCGAGAGCCGGCCGCGGCCCCACATGCGTTCGCGCAGTTCCCCGATGAGGTCGGCGTCCTCCGCGAACTGCTCGGTGAGGATCGCCCGGGCACCCTCCAGGGCGGCCTGCGCGTCCGCGACTCCCCGCTCGGCGTCCACGAAGGCGGCGGCGGCCGAGGCCGGTTCCACCGAGGGGTCGGTCAGCAGTGACTGTGCCAGCGGTTCGAGACCGGCTTCGCGGGCGATCTGCGCCTTGGTGCGCCGCTTGGGTTTGAAGGGCAGATAGATGTCCTCCAGGCGAGCCTTGGTTTCGGCCGCCCGGATCCGGGCCTCCAATACGGCGTCCAGCTTGCCCTGTTCCCGTACGGACTCCAGGATCGCCGTGCGGCGGTCCTCCAGTTCGCGCAGGTAGCGCAGCCGCTCCTCCAGGGTGCGTAGCTGGGCGTCGTCGAGCATCTCGGTCGCTTCCTTGCGGTAGCGAGCGATGAACGGGACGGTTGAGCCGCCGTCGAGCAGCTCGACGGCGGCCTTGACCTGCCGCTCCCGCACGCCGAGCTCCTCGGCGATCCTGCCTTCGATGGACGTGGTCACGATCCCCTACCGCCTTCTCAATGAACTTGAGCCTGTCATTGTGGCAGGTGGCGGTCGGGAACTCGCGGACCGACGGAGACGGGAGCCTTCTTACTCATGTGCTCTTCTCAGTCCTTGCCGGTGAGGTCGGCGGGGAACGCCCCGGCGTTGAAGGCGATCATCAGGAAGCCCCGGGCGAGTTCGGTCAGTCGCTCCACCCCTGCGGCGCCGAGACGTTCGTAGGGGGCGATGTCCAGGTGGTCGGTCCGCTCCTCCAGTTCGGCGCGCAGGGCCAGGCCCGTCTCGCTCAACTCGCCGTCCGCCGCGAGCAGTCGGCGCTCCCGCAGTCGGGCTGTTGCGGCGTCCCAGTCGGTGCGCTGCCAGCCACGGGTGGCCAGGAGCCAGCGCGGGGACATGCCCTTGCCGGTGGCGGTGTGGGTGACCAGCGCTTCCACGGGGTCGAGCCCGCAGTCGAGCAGCGCGGCGAGGTGCCCGTCGCCGCGGTGTTCACGCAGCAGGGTCGCGGCGTGCCAGAGCGCGAGGTGCGGTTCGTCGGGGGTCGGCAGGTCGGCGTGGGCCGCGTACAGCGGGCGGGCGTGGCGGGTGCATGCGGATGCTGCCTGCAAGGCCAGTTCGGCGGCTTCCACCATTTCGGGGCTCGCCACCGTCTCCTCACCGAGGAGTCTGCGCAGGGTCGAGTCGGCCGCGCGCAGTCTGGCTGCGAGCACCGCCTCGGGGGTGGCGTCCTGCCACACCGCCGGGAGGAACTCCTTGATCATCTCGTGGTTGAAGTTGTAGAAGGCCGCCGCGACCGTGCCCGGTCCCACTGCACCCATCGGGGCCGAGCGCCCGGCGAGGTAGGCCGCCTTGGGGTTCTCTATGCCGACTCCGGCCATCTCCTTGGCGAAGTCGGGTGAGAAGTACAAGGTCGAGTGAAGAGGGTTGACCGCGTGGTGACAGCGCCGTCCGGCGCGTGCAGGGAGCGAAGTCATGGCCGCAGGTTACCGACTGGTCGGTACGGGTGGAACCCTAGCTTCTGGGATGGCTGGAAAGGTGGGAAGCCCGTCATTGCGGCCATGCACGCCAATGCCCAGGATGGGGGCATGTCACAGCGATCCGTTCTCGTCCTGCTGTTCGAGGGAGTGCAGAGCCTCGACGTCACGGGCCCCGTCGAGGTCTTCGCCGGGGCCTGCGCCGGGCGGGAACAGGACCGGGCGCCCTACGAGATCCGCACCGCCACGCTCGACGGGCGGCCGGTGCGCTCTTCCAGCGGGCTGACTCTCGTCCCCGACCTCGCCCTCCACCGGGCATCGACCCCGCACACCCTGTTGGTCCCCGGCGGCCAGGGCACCCGGAACCCGCCCCCCGAGCTGATCGACTGGCTGCGCCGCCACGGCCCGCTCCCCGAGCGGCTGGTGTCCGTCTGTAGCGGTGCGCTGCTCCTGGCCGCAGCGGGACTCCTCGACGGGCACCGTGTCACCTCCCACTGGCAGATCTGTGAACAGTTGGCCCGCTGCCATCCCGAGGTCGATGTCGACTCGGACGCGATCTACGTCCGTGACGGCCGGCTCGCGACCTCGGCCGGTGTCACCGCGGGCATCGATCTGGCACTCGCCCTGGTCGAAGAGGACCTCGGAGGCCAGGTCGCCCAGACGATCGCCAGGTACCTCGTCGTCTTCCTGCGCCGTCCGGGCAACCAGGCCCAGTTCAGTGCCCAGCTCGCTGCCCAGTCGGCCCGCCGTGACCCGCTGCGCGAGGTGCAGCAGTGGATCACCGAGCATCCCGAGGGTGACCTCAGCGTCGAGGCCCTCGCATTGCGCGCCCGGCTCTCCCCGCGTCACTTCGCCCGCGCCTTTCGGGCCGAGACCGGAGTGACACCGGGGCGCTATGTGGACCAGGTGCGAGTCGAGCACGCCAGGCGGCTGCTCGCGGACACCGCCGCGGGGATCGCCCAGATCTCCCGGGACTGCGGCTACGGCACCCCCGAGGCGATGCGCCGGGCCTTCGTCAGGACCCTCGGCCAGTCGCCCACCGAGTACCGCCGCCGGTTCGGCCGCGCGACGGGCGCCGGAGCCGTGCTCGTCCAACCCTCCTGACCCTTCGGGGCGCTAGCTCCGGAGCAGGTGTACGGCCGCGCGCCGCACACCTACCCGTCGTACCCGTTCAACACCACCCTTAGTGACCAAGGAGTCACCCCATGCAGATAGCCATCGTGCTCTACGACCGGTTCACCGCCCTGGACGCGGTGGGCCCCTTCGAGACGCTCGGTCGGATGCCCGGTGCCGCCCCCGTCTTCGTCGCCGAAGAGGCCGGCCCCGTCCTCAACGACTCCGGTGCGCTCACGCTCGTCGCCGAACGTTCGCTCCTGGAGGTCCCCCGTCCCGACGTCATCCTCGTCCCCGGCGGGCCGGGCCAGATCGACCAGATGGACAACCAGGTGCTCCTCGACTGGTTGCGCACCGCCGACTCCACCAGCACCTGGACCACCTCGGTGTGCACCGGCTCGCTGCTGCTGGCTTCGGCAGGGCTGCTGGCGGGCCGCCGGGCCACCTCGCACTGGCTCGCGCTCGAAGCGCTGCCGCTCTTCGGGGCCCGACCCACCAGCGAACGCGTGGTGACGGACGGCAAGTACGTCACCGCCGCGGGCGTCTCCGCCGGCATCGACATGGGTTTGAGCCTGATCGGCCGCATCGCCGGGGACGACGTGGCCCAGTCCGTGCAACTGATCACCGAGTACGACCCGCAGCCGCCCTACGGCGCGGGCTCGCCGGACAAGGCGCCCGCCGATCTCGTCGCGTACTGGCAGAGCCGCAACCGCTACGTCCCGCGCTGAAGCACCGAGCCGGCGTCCGAACGGGGCGATCCCGTCAACCCTGCGGCCAGGAGAACCGCGGTGGTCGGCGTTCCAGGAAGGCGGCGACCCCCTCGGCGGTATCGGTACTGGCGCTGGCCTGTGCCGCCCAGTAGGCGTCCCGGTCGGTGCGCCCGTCGGCGAACTCCTTGGCCGCTGACTGGGTCAGTCGCGAGCGGGACGCCAGGACGCGGGTGAACTCCGCTACCCGGCGGTCGAGTTCGCCGATCGCAAGCACCTCGTCCACCAGACCGGTCCGCAGCGCTCGCGCGGCGTCGATCAGCTCACCGGAGAAGAGGAGGTACTTGGCGGTCGCCGGACCGACGAGGGCGACCAGCCGTCGGGTCGAGGATGACGGGTAGACGATGCCGAGCTTGGCCGGGGTGATCCCAAAGAGCGCGCCCTCCTCGGCGAACCGTAGGTCGCAGGCTCCAGCCAACTGGGAGCCGCCCCCCACGCAGTACCCGCGGATCGCGGCCAGTGTCGGCCGGGGGAATGCGGCCAGGGCCTCCTCGGCGTATCGCGCCAGGTCCTTGGTGTCCTCCTCCGGCTCCTCGACCGCGTGATCCTCCTCGTCGCGGGAACGGGAAGGGGCGAGGGCGGAGATGTCCGCGCCCGCGCAGAAGGTCCCGTCGGCCCCGGTGAGGACCAGGGCGCGCAGGGTGGGTTCGGCGGCCAGATCCGCCAGCAGGCGGGGCAGCTGCCTCCACATGGCGGCGGTCATCGCGTTGCGTTTCGCCGGATGGTGGATGACCACGGTGGCGATGCCGTCGGCGAGGGTGTGCAGCAGCTCCGCCCGCTGCTGGCCCGCTGGGAGTGGGCGTACGGCGTCGCCGGGACGGCCTTCGGGCTCCGGAAGGTCGGATGCCTGACTCTGGGTGCGGCGTTCCATGCGCCGGATGCTATCCCCGGCCGCCAAACCTATGATCGGGGAGTCCGGTAGGGGGGCGCTGGGATGGAGAAGCGCTGATGGCCGAGATTCCTGCCGACCCCCGCCCCGAAGGGTCTTTGGACGCTTCGACGAGCGGGGCGGGTACTGATGCCGAGCGCCAGGGGCGAAAGCTCAGGCGCAGCTTCGGCTGGCTCGCCGTGCTCGGAGCCGTCCTGGTGGTCGCCGGACTGGTCGGTCTGGTCTACACCGGCCTGGCCACCCTCACCTCGATGTTCCTCTTCGGCTGGCTGCTGCTCATCGGCGGCGTGGTCGGGCTGCTCCAGGCGGTTCAGTCGCGCAGGAGCAACTACTTCTGGCTGGCTGTGGTGGTGGCGGCCGTCAACATCGCGGCCGGTGTGGTGATCCTGCGGCAGCCCGAGGCGAGCGCCGAGGCGCTGACCATGTTCGCGGCGCTGCTCTTCTTGACGGCAGGCATCTTCCGGCTGGCCGGTGCCCTCGTGGTGCGCGGGCCGCACTTCGGGCTCACGCTGGTGCAGGGCGCCTTCGGGATCCTCCTGGGCGTGCTGGTGCTGGCGGGGTGGCCCGACAACAGCCGGTACGTCATCGGCGCCTTCTTCTCCCTGGCCCTGCTCTTCGACGGACTCAGTCTGATCGCGCTGGGTGTGGGCGCTCGGCGCGTGCTGCGGATGGTGACCGAGGGGGACGGGGACGAGTTCGGAGCCGGGGGAGCGGTGGCTCAAAAGAATGCTGGATGGCGCCAAAAGGATTCGAATAAATAACAGAGTTATGCGCGCTCGATCAGAATCCGCTTTTTAGCTGCTGAATTCTTGTCAGCTAGGTGGCCTGTAGGCACGCTTTCCCACACTGGATCGCGTGGAGACCATCGAGCGCGACGGCGGGGACCGGAACATGGACATCCGCGGGAGCATCCCGCCCGGCCAAGGTCAGGACCCCGCGGTGACCGGGCCCCCGTCGTACGAAGGCGTGTGGAGGTTCACGGCGCCTGCGACTGAAGAATCCGTTCCGCAGGCCCGGCACGCGGTTCGCGATCTGATCGCAAGGCAAGGCGTACCGGTCACCGAGGACCTCGACTTCGCCCTCTTGTTGATCGTCTCGGAGCTGGTCACCAACTCGGTGCGCCATGCGGCACTGCTCTCGCCCGAGGTCGCCGTGGAAGTGGCGATCGGCCCCGCCTGGGTACGGGTGGCCGTCGAGGACAACCACCCGTACCGCCCCAAGGCCCTGGAGGCCGACTTCAGTCAGACCGGCGGCCGTGGGCTGCTACTGGTGCGTGAGATCACCACCGAGGCCGGCGGTGTCTGCAACGTGGAGCACACCGCCAGCGGAGGCAAGGTCATCTGGGCGGCTCTGCCGCTCGCCGGCCGCCCGTCCTGAGGGCGGAAGTGGCTACCAGCCGGCGGCGTCTGCGGTCAACTCACGGATGGCCGGCCGTGCGGCGTCCAGCACGGTCATGAACCAGGCTGAAAAAGGCTCCTTCGCGTGGCGCTCGTCCAGTTCCCGAGCTGTCACGAACGCCGTCTCGTCGATCTCCGTCGGATCCGGGCGCAGCGTGGACTGGGCCAGTCCCACGAAGAGGTGGTTGTACTCCTGCTCGACCAGGCCCGAGGCCGGATCTGGATGGTTGTACCGCACCGTTCCGGCCTCGGCCAGGAGCGAGGGGGACAGGCCGAGCTCCTCGTGGGTACGGCGGGCCGCCGCGGCGAAGGGGGACTCGTCGGGGTACGGATGGCCGCAGCAGGTGTTGGACCAGACGCCGGGGGAGTGGTACTTCCCGGCTGCGCGGCGTTGCAGGAGCAGTCGTCCCTCCTCGTCGAAGAGGAACACCGAGAACGCCCGGTGCAACTGGCCGGGAGCCTGGTGCGCGGAGAGCTTCTCCGCCGTGCCGATGGTGTTGCCGTCCTCGTCGACCAGTTCAAGCATGATCGGCAGAGGGGCGGTGCCGGTGGAGGAGCTGTGCGCCACGGTGGCTGGTGTGGTCGGCATTAACCATCCTTCAAATCGGTCTTCGGCCTTCAGTCTGCCGTACAAATGCGGCTTGTCCGCACTTCGCCCGGACGTGCCGGCCGATGTCGCTGTGGTGGGGGGGGGGGGGGGGGGGGGGGGGGGGGGCCGGGGCCCCCCCCCCCCCCCCCACCAACGCGACGCTTTCGAAGGCCGCTGGATACCTGATGGTGCCCGGGGGGACGTCACTGGAATCGCCGCACACCTGTACGAAGTATCCCCCCTGAGGGGGGTGGTCGACCTCGGCGGGGTCATGGTCGTCGGGGTGATGGGCGTATGGGTGACCGAGGACGTGCGCCCGCTCGAATGCCCGGCGAACCGCGCTTGTCGGTTGCGTGAGGCGCCGGCGGTGCCTTCAGGCGCAGAGCCCGTTCTCGGTGCGCGCATGCCCGGACGGCTCCACCTGAAAGGTGCTGTGCTCCATCGCGAAGTGATTGGTGGCGCACTCTCGAAGCTCCCGCAGGAGTTGGCCGGCGTCCGTGTCGAGGGTGGTCGACCGGTCCTCGGAGCGCACCACATGGGCGGATAGCACCGGCCGTCCCGAGGCGATGGTCCAGGCGTGCAGGTCGTGTACCTCCTCGACACCCTCGGCGGCGAGCAGGTGGGCCCGGACCTCCCGGACGTCGAGACCCCTGGGGGCGGACTCCATCAGCACGTCCAGGGTTTCACGCAGCAGTCTGAGCGTGCGTGGCACGATCATCAGCCCGATGGCGAGAGAGGCGATCGGATCGGCCGCCTGCCAGCCGGTGGTCATGATGATCACGGCGGAGACCAGTACGGCGACCGATCCCAGGGCGTCCGCCATCACCTCCAGGAAGGCGCCCCGCACGTTGAGGCTCTCCTTCTGGCCGCGCAGGAGCAGCCCCAGGGAGACGAGGTTGGCTGCCAGTCCGACGGTCCCGAAGGCGAGTACCGGCCCACCGGCGACCGCGGCGGGCTCGAAGAAGCGCCCCACGGCCTCGTAGAGCACGTAGCCGCCGACCGCGAGCAGGAGCAGGCAGTTCGCGAGGGCGGCCAGGATCTCCGCGCGCGCCAGGCCGAACGTGCGCCCGGCGGTGGCGGGTCGGGAGGCGAAGTGAATGGCGAGCAGGGCCATGGACAGGCCCAGGGCGTCCGTGGCCATATGCGCCGCGTCGGCCACCAGTGCCAGTGAGCCGGTGATCACCCCGCCCAGGATCTCGGCCACCATCACGCTCGCGGTGATGCCGAGGGCCAGGCGCAGTCGTCCACGGTGTGCGGCTGCTGCTGTACCACGAGGCTCGGGGGCCGTGGGGGCGTGGTCCTTCGCCATGTCCAGTACCTCCGGATTCGTCATGCTTGGCGCGTTCTCACCCATCCAGTAGATAGGGGTGGGGGGTATCTGTCAACGCGATGCTGACCACCGTTGTCATCTGCGCTGACCTGCGGAAACCCCCGCATTTGTCGGGGTGCGCGCCAATCGACCATGATGATCAGCGTTCGGCGGTGAGCCAAGCGCCCTGCGGTGAGCCAGTGCCGTTCCCAGGCGTAAACACGTGGTGAACGCTCGCTCCGATTCATCCGATAGCCTCTGCCGACGTGCCGCCAGGCCCCCAGCTCGGGGCGCCCGTACCAAGGAGTGAGTTCGTCTGCCGACCGCCATCCTCACCGGTCCGCCGGTACCCGGATCGCCGATCGAGGGCGAACTACGCCTGCTCGGCTTCGATGTGCGGCACGCCCCTGCCCCCTGGGACGCCGGCATCGTCCTCGACGCCCTGCCCAGCCAGGAGCGGGTGGCCGTGGTGGACAGTCGCTTCGTCGGCCACACCCACGCACTGCGCCTGGCCCTGACCGATCCGCGCTTCGAAGCCTGTGCGGTCCCCGGCGCGCTCAGTGTCCACGGTCCAGCCCGCGCCGCACTCGCCCGCGCCGCCGCTGAGCCCGACCTGCACGCCGGCACCCTGCCCGACGGCCTCGCCCAGGCCCTTCAGGCCGAGGGCGTCCCCGTCCACCGCCCCGAACTGGGCCCCCTGGTCGCGGCCGTCCCCCTCGACGCCCGCGGACGGGCCGAAGCCGAAGGGGCCCTGGCCGCCGTCGACGGCGAAGCGGTCCGGCTGCGGACCGCGGTGAAGTCCCGCGACGGCTTCTTCACCACCTTCTGCATCAGCCCCTACTCGCGCTACCTGGCCCGCTGGTGCTCCCGCCGCGGCCTGACACCCAACCAGGTCACCACCGCCTCCCTGATCACCGCACTGATCGCCGCCGGCTGCGCGGCCACCGGCAGCCGGAGCGGCTACGTGGCGGCCGGCGTGCTGCTGATCTTCTCCTTCGTGCTGGACTGCACCGACGGCCAGCTGGCCCGTTACTCGCTTCAGTACTCCACCCTCGGGGCGTGGCTCGACGCGACCTTCGACCGGGCCAAGGAGTACGCCTTCTACGCGGGCCTCGCGCTCGGCGCGGCCCGCGACGGAGACGATGTATGGGTCCTCGCGCTCGGCGCGATGGTCCTCATGACCTGCCGTCATGTCGTGGACTTCGCCTTCAACGAGGCCAACCACGACGCCACCGCCAACACCAGCCCCACCGCAGCCCTCTCCGACCGCTTGGACGGCCTCGGCTGGACGGTCTGGCTCCGGCGCATGATCGTGCTGCCCATCGGTGAGCGCTGGGCGCTGATCGCGCTACTCACCGCCCTCACCACCCCGCGCATCACCTTCTACGCCCTGCTGGTCGGCTGCGCGTTCGCCGCCCTCTACACCACCGCGGGCCGGGTGCTGCGCTCCCTGACCCGCAAGGCCAACCGGACGGACCGGGCCGCACAGGCGCTGGCCGACCTCGCCGATTCCGGCCCGCTCGCCGAGACCGCGGCCCTGACGCTCGGTCGTCCCGCGTTCGGCGGTCGCCTGGTGATCGCCGTCGTCGGGGCCCTCGCCCTCCTCGGGACCGTGGGGGCGCTCAGGTACGGCGCTCCCCTCACCGTCGCCGCGGCGCTGGGGTACGCCCTGTGCGCCGGAGTGGCGGTGGGGCGACCGCTCAAGGGCGCACTGGACTGGTTGATGCCCCCGCTGTTCCGGGCGGCCGAATACGTGACGATCCTGATCCTCGCCGTCAAAGCGGAGGTGAACGGAGCCCTTCCGGCTGCTTTCGGCTTGGTTGCGGCGGTCGCCTACCATCACTACGACACGGTGTACCGCATCCGCGGGGGCACCGGTGCGCCCCCCCGCTGGCTGACGCGGGCTATCGGCGGCCACGAGGGGCGGGTGCTGCTGGTCGTGGTGCTCGCCGCCGTGCTCACGCCCCGTACCGACTTTCCCGTCGCGCTCACGGCCCTCGCCGTGGCCGTGGCCCTGCTGGTGCTCGTCGAGAGCATCCGCTTCTGGGTGTCCTCCGGAGCACCCGCCGTACATGACGAAGGAGAAGCAGCATGATCGGCCTCGTACTCGCAGCCGGTGCCGGGCGGCGTCTGCGCCCCTACACCGACACCCTCCCCAAGGCCCTCGTGCCAGTGGGCCCGGAGGGTCAGGAGGAGAGCCTCACGGTCCTCGACCTGACCCTGGGCAACTTCGCCGAGGTGGGCCTGACCGAGGTGGCCGTCGTCGTCGGCTACCGCAAGGAGGCCGTGTACGAGCGTCAGGCCGCCCTGGAGGCCAAGTACGGCCTGAAGTTGACCCTCATCGACAACGACAAGGCCGAGGAGTGGAACAACGCCTACTCCCTGTGGTGTGCCCGCGATGTCCTCAAGCAGGGCGTCATCCTCGCCAACGGTGACACCGTGCACCCGGTCTCGGTGGAGAAGACCCTCCTTGCCGCGCGCGGCAACGGCCAGAAGATCATCCTCGCCCTCGACACCGTCAAGCAGCTCGCCGAGGAGGAGATGAAGGTCGTCACCGCCGAGGGCAAGGGAGTCCAGAAGATCACCAAGCTGATGGACCCCGCCAGCGCCACCGGCGAGTACATCGGTGTCACCCTGATCGAGGCCGAGGCCGCCGCCGAGCTGGCCGACGCACTGAAGGCCACCTTCGAGCGCGACCCCGACCTCTACTACGAGGACGGCTACCAGGAGCTCGTGCACCGCGGCTTCACCGTGGACGTGGCCCCGATCGGAGAGGTCAGCTGGGTGGAGATCGACAACCACGAGGACCTCGCGAAGGGCCGGCAGATCGCATGCCAGTACTGACCCGGCTCATCCCCTCGCCCGTCGTCGTCGACATCAGCGGCAGGGCGATGGACCAGCTGGGCGACCTGCTGGCCGACCAGCGGATCTCCGCGTCCGGCAAGCTCGCCATCGCGATCAGCGGCGGATCGGGCCAGGCGCTGCGCGCCAAGCTGGCTCCCCAGCTCCCCGCCGCCGACTGGTACCCGGTGATCGACGGAACCATCGACTCGGCGGTCCGTCTCGCCGACGGTATCAAGGGCAAGCGCTACGACGCGGTGGTCGGCCTGGGCGGAGGGAAGATCATCGACGTGGCGAAGTACGCCGCGGCCCGGGTCGGCCTGCCCATGGTCGCCGTGGCCACGAACCTCTCCCACGACGGCATCTGCTCGCCGGTCTCGATCCTCGACAACGACAACGGGCGAGGCTCCTACGGCGTCCCCACGCCCATCGCCATGGTCATCGACCTCGATGTGATCAGGGACGCCCCGGTGCGGTTCATCCGCTCCGGCATCGGCGACGCGATCTCCAACATCTCCGCGATCGCGGACTGGGAGCTCTCACACCGGGTCACCGGGGAGCCGGTGGACGGGCTGGCCGCCGCCATGGCCCGCACCGCCGGGGAATCGGTGCTGCGCCACCCCGGTGGGGTGGGCGACGACGAGTTCCTCACGGTGCTCGCGGAGGCGCTGGTCCTCTCCGGCATCGCCATGTCGATCAGTGGTGACTCCCGCCCGTCCTCGGGTGCCTGCCACGAGATCAGCCATGCCTTCGACCTGCTCTACCCGGGGCGTTCGGCGCTCCACGGCGAGCAGGTGGGCATCGGCGCCGCCTTCGCCATGCACCTGCGAGGTGCCCGGGAGGACGCGGCGCTCTTCGCCGATGTGCTGCGCGGTCACGGACTTCCGGTGTTGCCCGAGGAGATCGGTTTCACCGTGGAGGAGTTCGTGCGGGCCGTGGAGTACGCGCCGCAGACCCGACCGGGACGCTTCACGGTCCTGGAACACCTCAACCTGCCCGCAGACGAGATCAGGGACGCTTACGCTGACTATGCCAAGACCATCAGTAGCTGAACTGCGTCCGGTCGTTCACCCCGAGGGCGTGAAGGACCGGCGCAGCGGTGAGCACTGGGCCGGGCGCCTGTACATGCGCGAGCTCTCGCTGCACATCGATCCGTACCTGGTGAACACCCGCGTGACGCCGAACCAGTTGACCTACCTCATGGTGGTCGTCGGGGTCCTCGGCGGAGCGGCCCTACTCATTCCCGGGCTGTCCGGCGCCGTGTTGGCGGCCGTGCTCTTCCAGGTCTACCTCCTGCTCGACTGCGTCGACGGCGAGGTGGCCCGCTGGCGCGGCCAGACCTCGATCACCGGTGTCTACCTGGACCGGATCGGCCACTACCTGTGCGAGGCGGCACTCCTCGTCGGCTTCGGCCTGCGCGGCGCCGACCTGTTCCACCAGCAGGGCGCACAGACCAACTGGATGTGGGCCTTCCTGGGAACCGTGGCGGCACTCGGCGCGATCCTGATCAAGGCGGAGACCGACCTGGTCGACGTGGCCCGCACCCGTAGCGGCCTTCCGGCGGTCAAGGACGAGGCCTCGGTGCCGCGGTCCTCGGGGCTCGCGCTGGCCCGTCGGGCGGCGGCTGCGCTGAAGTTCCACCGGCTGGTCGGCGGCATCGAAGCCAGCCTGTTCATCCTGGCCGTGGCGGTCCTCGACATGCTCCAGGGGGACTTGTACTTCACCCGCCTGGGCATCGCGGTCCTGGCCGGCATCGCGGTGCTCCAGACGCTGCTGCACCTCGTGTCGATCCTCGCCTCCAGCAGGCTGAAATGACGATCCAGGGCGCGAGCTCCCCCCTCAAGGTCGGGGCGGTCATCATCACGATGGGAAACCGGCCCGAGGAGCTCAAGGCGCTGATCGACTCGGTGGCCCGCCAGGAGGGCGATCCCGTCGAGGTCGTGGTCGTCGGGAACGGCGCCCCGGTGGGACCCGTTCCGCCAGGGGTGCGCACGGTCGACCTCCCGGAGAACCTGGGCATCCCCGGGGGCCGCAACGCCGGCATCGAGGCCTTCGGGGCCGGCGCCAGCGAGGTGGATGTCGTGTTGTTCCTCGACGACGACGGGCTGCTGCCGCGCGCCGACACCGCGCAGCTGTGCCGGCAGGCCTTCGCCGCCGATCCGCGGCTGGGCATCGTCAGCTTCCGCATCGCGGACCCGGACACCGGCCTCACCCAGCGACGGCACGTCCCGCGACTGCGGGCCTCCGACCCGATGCGTTCCTCCCGGGTGACGACCTTCCTCGGCGGCGCGAGCGCCGTGCGGACGAAGGTGTTCGAGCAGGTCGGTGGCCTGCCCGGGGAGTTCTTCTACGCGCACGAGGAGACCGACCTGGCCTGGCGGGCGCTCGACGCCGGCTGGCGCATCGACTACCGGGCCGACATGGTGCTCCACCACCCGACCACCGAACCCTCCCGGCACGCCGTCTACCATCGCATGGTGGCACGTAACCGGGTGTGGCTGGCCCGTCGCAACCTGCCGGCGCTGATCATCCCGGTCTACCTCGGCGTGTGGCTGCTGTTGACCTTGCTGCGCAGGCCCGGCGGCCCGGCCATGAAGGCCTGGTTCAGTGGGTTTCGAGAGGGTTGGACCTCCGCCTGCGGGCCGCGCCGCCCGATGAGGTGGCGGACGGTCTGGAGGCTGACCCGGCTGGGCCGACCGCCCGTCATCTGACAAGCTCGTTTCTGAGACCATGGGCACCGGCCCGGCCACTTCCGACGCACCTGTCGGATCAGGCCGGGCTGATGCCCACCGGCCCCGCAATGTGAAGACGAAAGTTTCAGCTTGTGAGTGACTCAACCCATGACGGCGCGCTCGCCACGAGTGCGCCGCCGTCGCCGGACGCCGGGCTGACCCCGGCCGAGCTCGCCGCGAAGTACGGCCTGTCGGTGAGCGGTGCCCGCCCAGGCCTCGCCGAGTACGTCCGGCAGCTGTGGGGTCGGCGCCACTTCATCCTGGCCTTCTCCCAGGCCAAGCTGATGGCCCAGTACAGTCAGGCGAAGCTCGGCCAGCTCTGGCAGGTGGCCACCCCGCTCCTCAACGCGCTCGTGTACTTCCTGATCTTCGGCCTGATCCTGAAGGCCGACCGGGGGATGGAACGCGAGGTATACATCCCCTTCCTGGTGGCCGGGATCTTCGTCTTCACCTTCACCCAGAGTTCGGTGATGGCCGGTGTCCGAGCCATCTCCGGCAACCTCGGGCTGGTCCGGGCGCTGCACTTCCCACGTGCCTCGCTCCCCATCTCCTTCGCCCTCCAGCAGCTCCAGCAGCTGATGTACTCGATGATCGTGGTCTTCGCGGTCGCCGTGGGCTTCGGCAGCTACCCCACACTCTCCTGGCTCCTGGTGCTGCCGGCGCTGAGCCTGCAGTTCCTCTTCAACACCGGCCTCGCGTTGATCTTCGCCCGGCTCGGCGCCAAGACCCCGGACCTGGCCCAGTTGATGCCGTTCGTCATGCGCACCTGGATGTACGCCTCGGGCGTGATGTTCTCCATCCCCCTGATGCTGGCGGAGCAGCCCGCCTGGATCGCGGACATCCTCCAGTGGAACCCCGCGGCGATCTACATGGACCTCGTCCGTTTCGCGATCATCGACGGCTACACCCAAGCCCAGCTGCCGCCGCACGTATGGCTCTTCGCCCTCGGCTGGGCCGCGGTGGCCGGTCTGCTGGGCTTCGTGTACTTCTGGAAGGCTGAGGAGCGCTACGGCCGTGGCTGACGTCAACTTCGACCAGGGTGGGGGCCGCATCCCCACGGTGATCGCCGACGGTGTGCACATCGTCTACCGGGTGAACGCCGGTGGCGGCGGCAAGGGCAGCGCCACCGCGGCGCTCAACAAGATCCTCCGCCGCGGCAAGGCCAACGAGTCCCGCGGCGTGCGCAAGGTGCACGCGGTGCGCGGGGTCTCCTTCACCGCCTACCGCGGTGAGGCCATCGGTCTCATCGGCACCAACGGATCCGGCAAGTCGACCCTGCTGCGTGCCATCGCCGGCCTGTTGCCCACCGAGAAGGGCCGGGTCTACACGGACGGACAGCCCTCGCTGCTCGGCGTGAACGCGGCCCTCATGAACGACCTCACCGGCGAGCGCAACGTGATGCTCGGAGGGCTGGCCATGGGGATGAGCCGCGAGGAGATCCGCGAGCGCTACCAGGGCATCGTCGACTTCTCCGGGATCAACGAGAAGGGCGATTTCATCACCCTGCCGATGCGTACCTACTCCTCCGGCATGGCGGCGCGTCTGCGCTTCTCGATCGCCGCCGCCAAGGACCACGACGTGCTGATGATCGACGAGGCACTGGCCACCGGTGACCGGAAGTTCCAGATCCGCTCGGAGCAGCGCATCCGCGAGCTACGCAAGGAAGCGGGCACCGTCTTCCTGGTCAGCCACAGCAACAAGTCCATCAGGGACACCTGTGACCGGGTCCTGTGGCTGGAAAAGGGCGAACTCTTGATGGACGGTCCTACGGACGAGGTCGTCAGGGCGTACGAGAAGGAGACCGGGAAGTAGCCCGGTTTCGGGCGTGACGCGGGCGGAACCGCCCCGAGGGCCCTCGCCGCTCACCGGCGGTGGGGGCCTTTTGCGATGCGGCGAACACCCACGCGCACCGAATGGCGTTGTACAACGTAAGCTGTAGCGGTGCTGATTCGCCGCAAGTGGGGTGATACCCCTCGGCTCTGCCCGACGGCGTCCCGCCCGGGGGCTGACCGGCGGCGTGTCCGAAATAGGATGTATTTGGTCGGCAGTGTAGAACGGGAGATGTGACGGCAATGGCGATGGGAAGTCTCCGGTCCCGCGGCGCTCAGGCCGTCCCCGCGGCGGGCGGCGGGCGGTGACCGAGACGCGACCGACCCGGCCCGACACGCATGAGATCGCCACTCTCGACAAGGCCGCGGACGAGAACTTCCCGGTGGCCCCCTTCTTCCTGCCAAGGGCCTGGCGCGCCGACCTGATGGCGGTGTACGGGTACGCGCGCCTGGTCGACGACATCGGCGACGGCGACCTCGCCCCGGGCGGCGCGGACGCGGAACTGCTCGGCGTGCAAGCCGCCGGGGCAGATGACCGTCTGGTGATGCTCGACGCCGTCGAAGCGGACCTGCTGAGAGTCTTCGACGGCACCCCCCGCCACCCCATCCTGCGCACCTTGCAGCCGGTGGTGACCCGACACCAGCTCACGCCCGAACCGTTCCTCGGTCTCATCGAGGCCAACCGTGTGGACCAGAGGGTCATGCGCTACGAGACGTACGAGGACCTGCTCGGATACTGCGCGCTCTCCGCCAATCCGGTCGGTCGCCTCGTCCTCGCGATCACCGGCACCGCGAGCCCGGAACGGATCCGACGCTCCGACGCCGTCTGCACCGCACTCCAGATCGTCGAGCACCTCCAGGATGTCGCCGAGGACCTGGCGCGCGGCCGTGTGTACCTCCCGGCGGAGGACCTGCGCCGCTTCCACGTCGACGAGGAGTCACTGGCCGCGCCTCATGCCGGCGCATCGGTGCGCGCCCTAGTCGCCTTCGAGGCGGAACGCGCCCACCGGCTCCTGGATGAAGGCATCCCCCTGGTGGGTAGCGTCCACGGCAGACTCCGGCTGCTCCTGGCCGGATTCACCGGCGGTGGACGCGCAGCACTCACCGCCATCAAGTCCGCCGGCTTCGACGTCCTTCCCGGTCCGCCCAAGCCCACCAAGCTCAGCCTGCTCCGCGAGGTGGGCGCCGTCCTGCGCACTGCGCCGAGAAAGGGGTGAGCCCCACCGTGGAGGGCCAACTAAACGCGTCCGCACCGGTACTCGCCGCATACAGCTACTGCGAGGCCGTCACCGGATCACAGGCACGCAACTTCGCCTATGGCATCAGGCTGTTGCCGACCGACAAGCGACAGGCGATGTCGGCCCTGTACGCCTTCTCCCGTCGCGTCGACGACATCGGCGACGGCACCCTGGCGTCCGAGGTGAAACAGGTCCGCCTGGAGGAGACCCGGGCCCTGCTCAAACGGATCCGCGAGGGCGAGGTGGCACAGGACGACACCGACCCGGTCGCGGTGGCCCTCACTGACGCCGGTCGGCGGTTCCCCATCCCCCTGGCCGGACTCGACGAACTCATCGACGGCGTCTTGATGGACGTCCGCGGTGAAACTTACGAGAGCTGGGACGACCTCAAGGTCTACTGCCGGTGTGTCGCCGGAGCCATCGGGCGCCTCTCGCTCGGCGTGTTCGGCACCCAGCCCGGCGCACCCGGAGCCGAACGCGCCCCCGAGTACGCCGACACCCTGGGACTCGCCCTTCAACTCACCAACATCCTCAGGGACGTTCGTGAGGACGCCGGAAACGGACGGACCTACCTTCCCGCTGAGGACCTCGCCAAGTTCGGCTGCTCCGAAGGGTTCGCGAGTGAACGTCTGCCTGCCGGCTCGGACTTCGCAGGGCTGGTGCACTATGAAGTACGCCGGGCCCGTGCCCTGTTCGCTGAGGGATACCGGCTGCTCCCCCTGCTGGACCGCCGCAGCGGCGCCTGCGTCGCCGCCATGGCCGGCATCTACCGTCGACTGCTCGACCGCATCGAACGCGAGCCGGAAGCGGTCCTGCGCGGCCGGGTCTCCCTCCCGGCCCGGGAGAAGGCCTACGTGGCGGTACGCGGCCTGTCCGGACTGGACACCCGACACATCACCCGTCAGCGGACCAGGCGGGGCTGATGGGCACCCACCACAGCGCACGTCACGAAGGAGTGCGGAACCAGCCACGCGCTGCAACCCGGCAGGGCGTGGCGGCGTCCCTGGGTGCAGTGGCCGCACTTCCCGTCCGGCCCGCCCCCGCACCCCGGGAGGGCGTATGACCGCGAAGCGTGCCGTGGTGGTCGGTGGTGGCCTGGCCGGCATCACGGCTGCCCTCCAACTCGCCGACGCCGGGCTGGAGGTCACCCTGCTCGAAGGCCGGCCCCGACTGGGCGGCCTCGCCTTCTCCTTCCGCCGCGGGGAGCTGATCGTGGACAACGGTCAGCACGTCTACCTCCGTTGCTGCACCGCCTACCGCTGGTTCCTGGAGCGGATCGACGCAGCCGCGCTCGCGCCGATCCAGGAACGGCTCGACGTACCGGTGCTGGACGTCGGCCGCCCCCGCGGCCCGCGGCTCGGACGGCTGCGCCGCTCCGGTCTGCCCGTACCCCTGCACCTGGCTGCCGCACTGGCCACCTACCCGCACCTCTCACCGGTCGAGCGGGCCCGGGTCGGGCGGGCCGCACTGGCGCTGCGCCGGCTGGATCTGACGGATCCCTCGCTCGACGGACTCGACTTCGCCACCTGGCTGCGCCGGTACGGGCAGTCCCCGCGCGCCGTCGAGGCACTGTGGGACCTCGTCGGCATCGCCACCCTCAACGCCAGCGCCGCCGACTCCTCCCTCGCCCTGGCCGCGATGGTCTTCAAGACCGGGCTGCTCTCCGACTCCGGCGCGGCCGACATCGGCTGGGCCCAGGTCCCGCTCGGTGAACTCCACGACACCCTTGCCCGCAAGGCACTTGATGCCGCAGGAGTCCGTACCGAACTGCGCACGAAGGTCACAGGGGTGACCCGTACCGAGGCCGACGGCTGGCGGATCGCCACCGAGCATGGGCCCCTGGACGCCGACGCGGTGGTGCTCGCCGTTCCACAGCGGGAGGCGCACGGCCTGCTTCCGCAAGGCGCCCTGGACGATCCCGACAAGATCCTCGACATCGGCACCGCACCGATCCTCAACGTGCACGTCGTCTACGACCGGAAGGTGCTCAAGCAGCCCTTCTTCGCAGCACTCGGGTCACCGGTCCAATGGGTCTTCGACCGCACCGACTCCTCCGGGCTCACCGACGGTGGACAGTACCTGGCGCTGTCCCAGTCCGTTGCACACCGCGAGATCGACGAACCCGTCTCGGCGCTGCGCGCCACCTATCTGCCCGAGCTGGAACGGCTACTTCCGGCCGCCCGGGGCGCCAAGGTGCGGGACTTCTTCGTCACCCGGGAGCGGACGGCGACGTTCGCTCCCAGCCCCGGCGTGGGGCGACTGCGCCCACCGGCCCGGACGAACGCTTTTGGCCTCTGTCTCGCCGGCGCGTGGACCGCCACCGGCTGGCCCGCGACCATGGAAAGCGCTGTCCGCAGCGGCCTCGGCGCGGCGGACGCCGCACTGAGCGCGCTCGGCCGCCCCCACGCCCATCCGCTCCAGGAGGCGGCATGACGACTAACGCTGCAAGCACAGTTACCAGAGGAGAGCCATTGAACCCGGGGAACCCGGCTGTCGGGAAGACGGACAGCCTGGACACGGCGGCGCTGCTGGAGCGGGGACGCGCCCTGTCCGCGCCCGTGCTGCGCGCCGCCGTGGACAGGCTCGCACCGCCGATGGACACCGTCGCCGCCTACCACTTCGGGTGGATCGACGCCGAGGGGCGCCCCTCGGCCGGAGACGGTGGCAAGGCCGTGCGCCCGGCGCTCGCCCTGCTGTCCGCGGAAGCTGCCGGAGTTCCCGCCGAGGTGGGCGTTCCCGGTGCCGTGGCCGTCGAGTTGGTGCACAACTTCTCACTGCTGCACGACGACCTGATGGACGGCGACGAGCAGCGCCGCCACCGCGACACCGTGTGGAAGGTGCACGGCCCCGCGCAGGCCATCCTGGTCGGTGACGCCCTCTTCGCCCTGGCCAATGAGGTGCTCCTGGAGATCGGCACCGTGGAGGCCGGGCGAGCCACCCGGCGCCTGACGACCGCCACCCGCAAGCTCATCGACGGTCAGGCCCAGGACATCTCCTACGAGCACCGGGAGCGGGTCAGCGTCGAGGAGTGCCTGGAGATGGAGGGGAACAAGACCGGCGCCCTGTTGGCCTGTGCCGTCTCCATCGGGGCAGTCCTGGGCGGCGCGGACGACCGTACGGCCGACAAGCTGGAGGAGTACGGGTACCACCTGGGTCTGGCCTTCCAAGCGGTCGATGACCTGCTCGGCATCTGGGGAGACCCGGAGTCCACCGGAAAGCAGACCTGGAGCGACCTGCGCCAGCGCAAGAAGTCCCTGCCGGTCGTCGCCGCGCTGGCCGCCGGCGGTCCCGCTTCCGAGCAGCTGGCCGAACTGCTCTCCGCGGATGCGAAGAGCAGCGAGTTCGACAGCTTCTCGGAAGCGGAGTTCGCCGCCCGCGCCGCGCTCATCGAGGAGGCGGGCGGCCGGACCTGGACCGCCGAGGAGGCGCGCCGCCAACACGCGGTCGCGGTCGCCGCCCTCTTGGAGGTCGACATGCCGCACCACGTGCGGGAACAGCTCGTCGCCCTCGCCGACTTCGTGGTCGTGCGAAAGCGGTGAACACTCTCAGCATATGACTCGCGCGTCGCCGGCCGGCGCCCCAAGGCGCCGGTCGACGGCAGACCCGCTTCGCACAGCAGATGACACGCACTGCACGGAGGGGAAGCCATGACAGCGACAACCGACGGAAGCAGCGAGGCTGTACAGCAGCCCCGCGCCGAAGCGGACAGCGAATCAACCGATGTGGACGCCCGGGCGGCCCTGGCCGCCCAACGCGCCATCGACCACCTACTGGCCCGCCAGGACGTCGCGGGATGGTGGAAGGGCGACCTGGAGACCAACGTCACCATGGACGCGGAGGACCTGCTCCTGAGGCAGTTCCTCGGGATCCGGGACGCGGACACCACCCACGCCGCCGCGCTCTTCATCCGTGGGGAGCAGGACCCGGCCGGCACCTGGTCCACCTTCCACGGTGGCCCGGCCGACCTCTCCGCCACCATCGAGGCCTACGTCGCTCTGAGACTGGCCGGGGACGAGGCCGACGCCCCCCATATGGCGCGGGCCTCCGCCTGGATCCGGGCTGAGGGCGGCATCGCAGCCGCCCGGGTGTTCACCCGGATCTGGCTGGCTCTGTTCGGTTGGTGGAAGTGGGACGATCTTCCCCAACTACCTCCCGAACTCATCTTCTTGCCTAAATGGTTCCCGCTCAACATCTACGATTTCGGCTGCTGGGCCCGGCAGACCATCGTCCCACTCACCGTGGTGTCCGCGATGCGGCCGGTGCGACCCGCGCCCTTCGCACTCGATGAGCTCCACACCGACCCCCGGAACCCAGCCCCGCCGCAGCCCCTGGCTCCGGCTGGCACCTGGGACGGGTTCTTCCAGCGCATGGACAAGGCGCTGCACGCCTACCACAAGGTCGCCCTGCGCCCGTTGCGGAGATCGGCGATGGACCTGGCCGCCCGGTGGATCATCGAGCGCCAGGAGGACGACGGCTGCTGGGGCGGCATCCAACCACCCGCGGTCTACTCGGTGATCGCCCTACACCTGCTCGGCCATGACCTCGACCACCCGGTGATGCGGGCCGGACTGGAGTCCCTCGACCGCTTCGCGGTATGGCGCGAGGACGGCGCCCGGATGGTCGAGGCCTGTCAATCCCCGGTCTGGGACACCTGCTTGGCGGCGATCGCGCTGGTCGATGCAGGGGTGCGGCCCGACCATCCGGCCCTGGTGAAGGCAGCCGACTGGATGCTCGCCGAGGAGATCCGTCGACCGGGCGACTGGGCGGTGCGACGCCCCGGGCTGGCGCCCGGCGGCTGGGCCTTCGAGTTCCACAACGACGTCTACCCCGACATCGACGACACCGCCGAGGTCGTCCTCGCGCTGCGTCGTATCCAACACCCCGAGCCAGCCCGGGTGGAGGAGGCGATCGCCCGGGGCGTGAGCTGGAACCTGGGCATGCAGTCCCGCAACGGGGCTTGGGGCGCCTTCGACGCCGACAACACCAGCCCACTGCCCAACCGTCTGCCGTTCTGCGACTTCGGAGAGGTGATCGACCCGCCGTCGGCGGACGTCACCGCGCACGTCGTGGAGATGCTCGCGGTCGAAGGCAAGGCGGACGACCCGCGCACGCGACGCGGCATCGAGTGGCTGCTTCGCGAACAGGAGCCCACCGGAGCGTGGTTCGGTCGGTGGGGAGTCAACTACGTATACGGCACCGGCTCGGTGGTGCCGGCGCTGGTGGCCGCCGGGCTCGGGGTCGGCCATCCAGCGGTCCGCCGGGCGGTCAGCTGGCTGGAGAGCGTCCAGAACGAGGACGGCGGTTGGGGGGAGGATCTGCGCTCCTACCAGGACCGCCAATGGGCGGGCAAGGGAGCTTCCACTCCTTCGCAGACCGCCTGGGCGCTCCTCGCCCTGCTCGCTGCGGGCGAACGGGAGGGCAGGGCGGTTCAGCGCGGCGTCAGCTGGCTGGCCAGGAACCAAGCCCCGGACGGTTCCTGGGACGAGCCGTACTTCACTGGTACCGGATTTCCCTGGGACTTCTCCATCAACTACCACCTGTACCGGCAGGTGTTTCCGCTGACTGCACTGGGCCGTTACCTGTTCGGGGAACCCCCGGTGCTGCGGACCGCGGCCTCGGGTCCCACCCGCGAGGCCCTCGGATGAGCGCCCCACAGAGCGCCACGGAGGACCTCCCGCTGGTGGTGGCCTGCGCTCTGGGCATCGAGCGGCTCGCGCTGCGCGGCGGTGGCCGAAGTGGTGCCCCGGGGACGCTGCTGGTGCTGCGCACCGGCATGGGGCCGCGGGCCGCCGAGCGGTCGCTGGTGCGCACCTTGCAGGGGCCGCGGCTGCGTACGGCCGCGGTCCTGGCCACCGGTTTCTGCGCCGGGCTGGTTCCCGGCATGAACCCCGGAGACCTCGTCGTGGCCACCGAGACCCGCGATCCGCGCGGGGCCACGGTGTGCGAGGGGACCAGTGCGCTCAAGGCCGCGCTGAGCAGCGCGGTACCCGGGCGCACCATCCACACCGGACCGCTGATCGGCTCCGACCACGTGGTGCGGGGGCCGGAACGGGCCGCGCTGCGTGCCGGCGGGGCGATCGCGGTGGACATGGAGTCGGCGTCGACCCTGTGGAGCGCGGTCAGCGTCGGACCGCGTCCGGTTGCGTCCGTACGGGTGGTCGTGGACGCTCCGGAGCACGAGCTCGTCCGAATCGGCACGGTCCGCGGAGGAATATCGGCCTTCCGTGTCCTTCGTGCCATCCTTCCCGCTTTCTTTGACTGGCACCGTACTTTGCTGCTCCCCCGGAGGTGAGCCAGATGGCCATGCCGCTGCGACAGTCCATCAGGGTCGGGACCTATCTCTTCGAACAGAAGCTCCGCAAACGGGAGAAGTTCCCGCTGATCGTAGAGTTGGAACCGCTCTTCGCCTGCAACCTGAAATGTGAGGGCTGCGGAAAGATCCAGCACCCGGCCGGGGTGCTCAAGCAGCGCATGCCGGTGGCACAGGCGGTGGGAGCCGTCCTGGAGTCCGGCGCTCCCATGGTCTCCATCGCCGGCGGCGAGCCGTTGATGCACCCGCAGATCCACGAGATCGTCCGACAGTTGGTGGCCAGACGGAAGTACGTCTTCCTGTGCACCAACGCCATGCTGCTGCGCAAGAAGCTCGAAGACTTCACGCCCTCGCCCTACTTCGCCTTCGCCGTCCACATCGACGGCCTGCGCGAGCGCCATGACGAGTCGGTCGCCAAGGAGGGGGTGTTCGACGAGGCGGTGGCCGCCATCAAGGAGGCCAAGAGCCGCGGGTTCCGCGTCACCACCAACTCCACGTTCTTCAACACCGACACGCCCCAAACGATCATCGAGGTGCTGAACTTCCTCAATGACGACCTGGAGGTGGACGAGATGATGATCTCGCCCGCCTACGCCTATGAGAAGGCGCCCGACCAGGAACACTTCCTCGGCGTCGAGCAGACCCGTGAGCTGTTCAGGAAGGCGTTCTCCGGCGGCAACCGGCGACGCTGGCGGCTCAACCACTCCCCGCTCTTCCTGGACTTCCTCGAAGGCAAGGCCGACTTCCCCTGTACCGCCTGGGCGATCCCCAACTACTCGCTCTTCGGCTGGCAGCGCCCCTGCTACCTGATGAGCGACGGGTACGTGCCCACCTACCGTGAGCTCATCGAGGAAACCGACTGGGACAAGTACGGCCGGGGCAAGGACCCGCGCTGCGCCAACTGCATGGCGCACTGCGGATACGAGCCGACCGCGGTACTCGCCACGATGGGATCGCTCAAGGAGTCCCTGCGTGCCGCTCGGGAAACCGTCTCCGGAAACCGTGGGTGAAGGAAGAGGGGGCACACCATGTCAATTCTGGAGAATATCCGGAGCCCACGTGATGTGAAGGCGCTCCCGACGGCCGATCTCGATGGACTCGCCTCGGAGATCAGAGAGTTTCTGATCCATGCCGTGAGCCGGACCGGGGGACACCTCGGTCCCAATCTCGGCGTCGTCGAACTCGCCATCGCACTGCACCGCGTGTTCGAATCGCCCAAGGACCGGATCCTCTGGGACACCGGGCATCAGAGTTACGTGCACAAAATCCTGACCGGCCGCCAGGATTTCTCCAAACTCCGCGGAAAAGGCGGACTCTCCGGATACCCTTCCCGCGCGGAGTCCGAGCATGACATCGTCGAGAACTCGCACGCCTCCACCGCCCTGTGCTGGGCGGACGGCCTGGCCAAGGCCCAGCACGTACAGGGGAGCAGGGACCACGTCGTCGCCGTCATCGGCGACGGCGCCCTGACCGGGGGAATGGCCTGGGAAGCGCTCAACAACATCGCCTCCGCGAGGCGGCGCCCGCTGGTCATCGTCGTCAACGACAACGGGCGCTCCTACGGCCCGACCGTCGGAGCACTGGCCGACCGGCTCTGCGTGCTGCGCGCCACCGACGGATACGAACGGTTCCTCGCCGAGGCGAGGGACCTGATCCAAAGCGCTCCGGTGGTCGGCGGACCGCTGTACGAATCCCTGCACGGAGCGAAGAAGGGGTTGAAGGACGCTGTCGCTCCACAAGGCCTCTTCGAGGACCTGGGGCTGAAGTACCTGGGCCCGGTGGACGGACACGACATCCGGTCCGTGGAAGCAGCCCTCCGGCGCGCCAAGCGCTTCCACGGACCGGTCGTCGTGCACTGCCTGACCGAGAAGGGTCGCGGCCACACCCCGGCGCTGGAACACGAGAAGGACCGCTTCCACGCCATCGGGGTGATGGACCCGTACACCTGCGCGCCGCTCGAACCCGCCGCGGGGCCCTCCTGGACGGAGGTCTTCGGCGCGGAGATGCTGTCGCTCGGCGCCGAACGACCCGACCTGGTGGCGGTGACCGCGGCCATGCTGCACCCCGTGGGCCTGGGCGAGTTCGCCGCACGGTTCCCCGACCGCGTGTGGGACGTGGGCATCGCCGAACAGCACGCGGTGACCTCGGCCGCTGCCCTGGCGACCGCCGGCCTGCATCCGGTGGTCGCCCTCTACGCCACCTTCCTCAACCGGGCCTTCGACCAGCTCCTGATGGACGTGGCTCTGCATCGCTGCGGGGTGACCTTCGTCCTCGACCGGGCGGGGGTCACCGGCGCCGACGGCCCCTCCCACAACGGCATGTGGGACCTCTCGCTGCTCCAGGTGGTGCCCGGTCTGCGGATCGCGGCTCCGCGGGACGCCACCCAACTGCGCGTACAACTGCGCGAGGCGGTGGAGGTGACGGACGCGCCCACCGTGTTGCGCTTCCCCAAGGAAACGGTCGGCAAGGACCTGCCGGCGAGCGGCCGGGCCGGCCAGATGGACCTCCTGCGCCGTGGTTCCGTCCCGGACGTCCTCGTGGTGTCCGTCGGAGTGATGGCCCCCGTGGCACTCGCGGCGGCGGAGCTGTTGGCGGAGCGGGGCACCGGCGTCACCGTGGTCGATCCGCGCTGGGTCAAGCCGCTCGACCCCGCGCTGGTCCCGCTCGCGGCCCGCCACCGACTCGTGGCGGTGGTCGAGGACAACTGCCGTACCGCTGGTGTCGGCGTCGCGGTCGGGCAGGCGCTGCGGGATGCCGGTCAGGACGTACCACTGCGCAATTTCGGCATTCCCGAGGAGTTCCTCGCCCATGCCAAACGTGGCGAGGTCCTCGCCGACGTCGGTCTCACCCCAGTGGAGATCGCGGGGCGGATCAGCGTCGCCCTTGAGGGTGCGGGGGAGCGCGGCACATGACGTGTTCGGGCGCTTCTGCTGCTCGACGGGTGAACCTCCTCAGCTCCGCCGCCAGCAGGTCCAGCCGGGGCAGGGAGGGCCGGTCGGCTGGGGGCGGCCACCGGATCAATCCGGCCGGGCTCCGACCTTCTCCTGCTCCACAAGAGTCCGTTACCCACCCGGTCTGAAGGCCGGGGCATCCACGGAGGGATCCCGATGACACTGGGAGAGCCCGGCGCGTCCACGGCCTTCGACCTGCGGGCCCTGCTCGCCGCCCGGGGCGGCGAACGCTACGCGCTGCACGCGCAACACCTGAACCACCAGCTTCCCCGGATGCTCCACACCATCGGCTTCGACAAGGAGTACGTCCGGGCGCGGGGCGCACACTTCTGGGACGCCGAAGGCCGGGACTACCTGGACATGCTCGCCGGCTTCGGGGTGATGGGTCTCGGGCGCCACCACCCGGTGGTCCGTCAGGCCCTGCACGACGTACTGGACGCCTCGCTGGCCGACCTCACCCGCTTTGACTGCCCGCCGTTGCCCGGCTTGCTGGCCGAACGCCTACTCGCTCACAGCCCGCACCTGGACCGCGTCTTCTTCGGCAACAGCGGCACCGAAGCCGTGGAGACGGCGTTGAAGTTCGCCCGCTACGCCACCGGTCGCCCTCGGGTGCTCTACTGCGCGCACGCCTTCCACGGGCTCACCGCCGGCTCGCTCTCGGTCAACGGTGAAGATGGCTTCCGGGATGGTTTCGCCCCCCTGCTGCCCGACACCGCGATCGCCCTGGGGGACCTGGCCGCACTGGAGCGCGAGCTGCGGCACGGTGATGTGGCCGCGCTGATCGTCGAACCGGTTCAGGGCAAGGGCGTGCACGCAGCTCCCCCCGGATTCCTGCGCGGGGCCCAGGAGTTGCTGCGGCGCCACAAGGCGTTGTTGATCGCGGACGAGGTGCAGACCGGACTCGGGCGCACTGGCGACTTCTACGCCTACCAGCACGAGGAGGGTGTGGAACCGGACCTGGTCTGCGTGGCGAAGGCCCTCTCGGGCGGGTACGTGCCGGTGGGGGCGACCCTGGGCAAGGACTGGATCTTCAAGAAGGTGTACTCCTCCATGGACCGGGTCCTGGTCCACTCGGCCAGCTTCGGGTCCAACGCCCAGGCGATGGCGGCCGGACTGGCGGTGCTCTCCGTCCTGGAGAGCGAAGAGGTCGTCGCCCACGCCCGGGCTGTCGGCGATCTGCTGCGCGACCGGTTGGCAGCACTGAGTTCCGAGTACGAGCTGTTGCACGAGGTCCGCGGTCGTGGACTGATGATCGGGATCGAGTTCGGTCGGCCGAACTCGATCCGGTTGCGCAGCCGGTGGGCGATGCTCCAGGCGGCGCGACGAGGGCTCTTCGCACAGATGGTCGTCGTCCCGCTCCTGCAGAAGCACCAGATCCTGACGCAGGTATCCGGCGACCACCTCGAAGTGATCAAGCTGATTCCACCGCTCGTCATCAACGAGGCGGACGTCGAGAGGTTCGTCCTTGCTTTCCGGGCCGTCATGGACGAGGCGCACGATGGTGGCGGGCTGATGTGGGACTTCGGCCGAACCCTGGTCAAGCAGGCGGTCAGCGGGCGCTGATCCGATGCCCCCGACGGTCGGGCAGGGGGCATCGGTCCGGCCCGCGTGATGGTGCCGAGGGGCTGTTGGCGCCACGGTTCCGCTGTGCCTGTGGGGCGCCGGGATCAGTGCAGGAGGCGCCCGCGCAGCCCCTCCAGCGTCGCTGGGGCCAGGCCCAGCCCCTGATGCAGGTAGCGGTCGATGGTGCCCCAGATGTCCTCGATCGTGTCGAAGGCGGCGTGCAGGTACTCCGCCCGGGCTTCGAAGAGCGGGCTCAGGAGTTCTGTGACCTCCGCGCTGCGGGCCGTCGGGGCGAGGCTCTGGGTGCTGACCCGGTAGCGGCGGTGAGGGGCGTTGGACTTGAGGTAGTCGGCCTCGATGGCGTCCCGCTCCACGCCCAGCGCCATGAGCGTCACCGCGATCGAGAGGCCGGCGCGGTCCTTGCCCGCGGCGCAGTGCATCAGGGCCGGAACGCTGTCCGTGGCCAGTGCGTGCACCACTCGGCTGTGCTCGGCGGTGCGCTGCGAGATGATCTCGCGGTACGAATGGGACATCCGTTCCGCTGCCCTGCCCGCACCCAGGATCTTGCGCAACTGGACCAGGTCGCCTTCGCGCACCAACTGCCAGAACTCCGAGCCGTCCGCCGGATCGGTGAGGGGGATGTTGACGTTCCGTACGCCGGCGAGTTCGACGTCGAGCCCGTCGAGGGCGCGGTCCGCCTCGTTGCGGAAGTCGAAGATGGTGTGCAGACCGAGGGAGCTCAGGAACTCCGCATCGCTTGGGGTGGCATGGGCGAGATGCCCGCTTCGGAATAGTTGCCCGATCTGCACGTGATGCCCGCTAACGGTGGGAAGTCCGCCCACGTCTCGGAAGTTGCGCACTCCGGCGAGCTCCGGCTCCGCTTCGGCCGGCGGGGGCGGTATCTGCTGGGGCACGAAGTCTCCTTGTGTTGGATGATCCGGTACGGGCGAGATGGTGCATCTGTCCGAATTGGAGTGCTTGGCGTCAAGTTTCCACCCCCGTACGACAGATGTATCGGCGCTGGGGCGCCGTTCCCCGTGAGCAGGATCATAACGGTGACCGTACGTGGCGGGCCGGTGTGGGTGAATCGCCTTGTCCGGTGGGTTGTTGGCCTCCGGCAATAGACGGAGGGTGACGGTAATTCCGGCGATGAATCATTTCTCCTAATCCAAAGGGGAATTCATGGCTTGTTACCAGGGCTCCGACTGGATTATCTTCACCATCGATCCGGGTGGACCGCCGAATCCTGCCGCCACTCGGGAACCGCATCCGACTCATTCGCGCGGCAGGAGCGGGGGAACCAGGTAAGTGCCTTTCTTGATCTTTCAGGAAAGGCTTGGGGTGAAGTCGCCTCCGGCGACCGGGCATCTCCAGCTCGAACCCGACAGCTCACCTCGCAGGCGCCGGAGAGGAATTCGCCATGCCCGCAAAGGGTAAGCACCGTCGCCCCAAGACCGGCCTGGCCCGTCCGGTGTCCCGCGGCATAGCCGTCGCCGGAACCGGCGGAGCCGCCCTGGCTCTGCCACTGCTCGGTGCCACGGGCGCGCAGGCCGCCGGTCAGAGCGCCGCGACGGGCGCTCATGCCGTGCAACTGCCCGCGCAGTCCCCGGCCCAGCAGCAGGTCAAAGCGACTCCTGCTGCGGCGCCCAAGTCCGCCCCCACCAGGACGTACACCGTCGCCGTCGGTGACTACCTGTCCAAGATCGCCCAGGCGGAGCACGTGCGGGGTGGCTGGGAGCGGCTCTACGCCGACAACCGTGAGGCGGTGGGGGATAACCCCTCGCTGATCCACCCGGGTCTGAAGCTCACGCTACACGCGAAGGCGGGCGGCTCCACCGAATCCTCGCGTCCCTCTCGGGCCGGCTCCACCGCCCCCGCACAGCAGGCGGCGCCTTCCTCCGGCCAGGCGGACTCCGCCGGGCGCGCCACGCGCTCCAACGAGCGTGCGGCTGCGCCGAAGGCCACCACATCCAAGGAGTCCACTGCTGCCAACCCTGCGGCCAGCACTGCCACCGCCGGGGGATTCACGGCCCCCGTCAGTGCCTCCATCACCACGCCCTACCACCTGGCCGGCGGCATGTGGTCCAGCGGCTATCACACGGGTGTTGACTTCGCGGTGGGCACCGGAACCAGCGTCAAGGCCGTGGGTGCCGGCACCGTGGTCTCGGCGGGCTGGGCCGGCGCCTACGGCAACGAAGTGGTCATCCGCCACGAGGACGGCCGCTACTCGCAGTACGCCCACCTTTCCTCCCTGGCGGTCTCCGCCGGTCAGACCGTCTCCGGCGGTCAGCAGATAGGGCTGTCCGGTTCCACGGGCAACTCCACCGGCCCGCACCTGCACTTCGAGATCCGCACCGGAGTGGGTTATGGCTCCGACGTCGACCCGCTCGCCTATCTGCGGAGCAAGGGCGTGAGCATTTAAGGCGGAGTGCGGGCCGCCGCGTCCGAACGTGGTGCACCGCGGTCCCCCGTGAGCCCGCGGTACCAGCTGGTACCGCGGGTGAACGTCGGTGGGGCTCCAAAGGGGGTGTCGGCCGGCGCCGCACGCCTGGCAGCAGGGCCGGTCGGCCGGGGCCCGGAGGGGGGTTCCCGGCCGGCGATCGTTCCCCGAAACAGACCGGGTGGTACAGATCACGCCCCGTCAAGCCCTCCCTACGGTCGCGTAGGTCACATGTCACGGTGAAGGATGGTTCCTCGTGGCAGGCGACTCAACACCCCCGACTTCACCGGTAACACCGGCCCAGCTGCCCCCTTCCGGGGGGTTCTCCGTATCCGCTCTGACGGCGACCACCTCCTACGTGGCCATCGGCGACAGCTTCACCGAGGGCGTGGGCGATCCTGGACCCGACGGAGGTTTCCTCGGTTGGGCGGACCGCCTGGCCGTGCTGCTCGCCGACCGCCGCCCGGAAGGTGAGTTCCGCTACGCGAACCTCGCCGTCCGCGGGCGTCTGCTCGACCAGATCGTCGAGGAACAGGTCCCCCGAGCGCGGGAACTTGCCCCCGATCTGGTCAGCTTCTGTGGCGGCGGCAACGACATCATCCGCCCCGGCAGCGATCCGGACCTGGTGGCCGAACGTTTCGAGCGGGCCGTGGCCGATCTGACGTCCGCGGTCGGTACGGTCATGATCACCACGGGCTTCGATACCAGGGGGGTACCCGTCCTGCGCCACCTGCGCGGGAAGGTCGCCACCTACACCGCCCACGTGCGGGCCATCGCGGACCGGCACGGCTGCCCGGTCCTCGACCTCTGGTCGTTGAAGTCCGTCCAGGACCGGCGGGCCTGGGACGGCGACCGGCTGCACCTGTCGCCCGAGGGGCACACCAGGGTGGCCCTGCGCGCCGCCCAGGTCCTCGGCCTCGACGTGCCCACTGATCCCGACCAGCCCTGGCCACCGCTGCGCCCGCGCGGCTCCGCGGAGGCCACGCGCGACAACATCCACTGGGCCCGAGAGCACCTCGTCCCGTGGATCGGTCGCCGACTGCGCGGCGAATCCAGCGGTGACCACGTCGAGGCGAAGCGTCCGGACCTGCTGCCGCTGTAAGGCACCTCCGCGGGGCGGTCGGCTCTCGGCGGTTCGAACCGGCGTCGTGCCCAGCCGCTAGGGACCGGTGCGGAGCCTGTCGTCGGTTCTCCCGGGGGTCCTTCGGGGGCAGGCGGCGTCGCTCGTTCTTGCGCGGGACCCAGGAGGGGTGGGCAGGTGCTCAGCGGGTCACCAGGGCGGCCGGGTCCAGAGAGAGTTCGTGGGCCAAGGCCTCGTCCACCCACTGGCGGGCCTCGGTGCGCGTGAGGTCGCCGCTTCCGTATGCCGTCAGCTGGACGGCCAGACCGTCCAGCAGCGCGGTCAGCCGTAGCGCCGCGGCAGCCGGATCCGCGCAACTGAACTCGCCGTTCTCGTCCCCCTCGGAGATCACCCCGGCCAGGGCCATCTTCCACTGGCGGTCCAGCTCGCGGGCCACCTCCCGTAGTGCGGGCTCGTGTTGGGCGGCCACCCAGCCCTCGATCCACAGTCGCCAGCCGCGGGCGCGTCCGGTCGGCGCGTACCACCGCACGGCTGCGCGCAGCCTTCGTACGGCACAGGTGCGGCGGGTCAGGATGCGGCGCAGGTGTGCCAGGTCCTCCTGGGCGGCGTATTCGAACGCGGCTGCGACAAGTCGTTCCTTCGACGCGAAGTGGTAGAGCACCAGTGCGTTGCTGGCCCCCGCGGCGGAGGCCACGTCCGATACCCGCAGGGCGACCACACCCCGGGCCTCGATCAGGGCGACCGCGGCCCGCAGGAGTTCCTCACGTCGTTCCGTCGCTGCCAGGCGTACGCGGGGGCGCGGTAGTTGCGGCTCGCTCATGAGCGGGCCCGGGGCGCTGTAGCGGGGTTGCCGAGGGGGCGGAGGTCGGCCTTGGCCCGGGCGGCAGACCGGCGTGGCCCGTCGGTTTCCGCGCTGACCCGGGCGAACGCCGTCTGCCCCGGAGAGGGCTCGTGAGGGGTGGTCAAGGTTGTTGACTCCTCGAATACATTACTGAACGGTAGTTCAGCAATGGCAGTATCCGAAGACCGAGCCGGACCTGTCAAAAAAGGGGGTCGAAGCCCCAGATCCCGCTCCGTCCCCCCAGTCTGCGGCACAAGGCGCGGGAATCCTGCGGAGGACCTGCACGTTGGCAAGATTGAAACCTCCAGTCCACCCCCTCACAGGAGGCTCCGTGACCGGCCCCCGTCCCTCCCTCCCCGGCCTGCGCGACCTGCGCCCCGCACTGCGCTCCCGGCGGCCCGCCGCATTCGGCGCGGACCCCTCCGGCCAGCGGATGGAGCGGATCCGCCGCTCACCGAACTTCGCCGACGGCGTCTTCCAGAACCCGCAGGGCACCCGTAACCGACCATCCGGATCCATGGTCGAGTTCGCCAAGATCTACTTCCACAAGGAGCAACGGATCCGTCGGGTCCCGGCCGCCCCGATCCCGGTGCACCCCACCACCCTGGCCGATCTTGCGCGACCACCGGCCAGCGGCCTGCGCCTGACCTGGATGGGGCACAGCAGTGTGCTCGCGGAGATCGACGGGCGTCGAGTGCTCTTCGACCCGGTCTGGGGCGAGCGCTGTTCCCCGTTCCCCTTCGCCGGCCCCAAGCGGCTCCATCCGGTCCCGGTGCCACTGGCGTCCTTGGGGCCCGTGGACGCCGTGGTGATCTCCCATGACCACTACGACCACCTGGACATGCCCACCATCGAGGCGCTGGCCAGCACGGACACGGTGTTCGCCGTTCCGCTGGGCGTCGGTGCCCACCTCGAACGCTGGGGGGTGTCAGCCGATCGACTGCGCGAGTTGGACTGGCAGGAGGACACCGAGATCGCCGGGCTGCGGCTCACCGCCACCCCGGCACGTCACTTCTGTGGCCGCGGCCTGCGCAACCAACAGCACACCCTGTGGGCTTCCTGGGTGGTGGCCGGCGACCAGCACCGGATCTACCACAGCGGCGACACGGGCTACTTCGAGGGCTTCAAGGAGATCGGCGCTGCCCACGGGCCGTTCGATGCGACGATGATCCAGATCGGGGCGTACAGCGAGTACTGGCCCGACATCCACATGACCCCGCAAGAGGGGATGCGCGCCCACCTCGACCTGCAGGGCGGCATGCCGATCGGCACCATGCTCCCCATCCACTGGGGCACCTTCAACCTCGCCCCGCACCCCTGGTCGGAGCCGGGAGAGGGCAGCGTCGAGGCCGCCGAACGCGCCGGTGCCTCGCTCGCCCTGCCGCTGCCCGGAGAGCCCTTCGAGCCGTCCGCGAAGCGGGTTCCGCACGAGCCTTGGTGGCGCCCGTTCGCCGTCGGCGGGTCTGCGGCCGGCTCGCCGGAGCCCGAGCCTTTGACCGACTCGATCGCCGGCGCCGTAGAGGCGGCCTCTTCGGTGGTGGCCGACGCCGCGGCCAGCCCGAGCACATCGGACGACGGCAGAGGGGACCCGGCGCCTGCGGCCTCCCGCTGAGGGGCGCCGCCAGTGCCGCTGCCCCCGAGGGCCCGGTGCCACAGGGGGCAGGGCCGGGGAGGGGCTCGCTGCCCTCCCCGACCCGGGCCTTCAAGGTCAGGAGGGGGGAAGCTCGCCGCGGACGGTCCGGGCCGCCGCCACGCTGCGGCAGCGTCTCGCGATGAACCGGACATCTCGGCTCCGCGCGGGGCAGTCGAACCGCGCCCGCTCATGAGTGGTGCGTGCGGGCCCGTGCCGGGGCGCGTCGGCAAGGCCCGGTCCGGGGCTCACGGCCACCGCCGACCACTGTCACGTCAGGCGTACGAGGTGCGTCCCGACGGCCGCCCCTCTTGCGGGTGAGGGCGTTCGCGCATGGATTTCGGTCAGCACGGGCTGCCACCAACACGGCATGGGTGCGTGGGGCCAGCAGTCGTGGTGTCCTCCCCACAGGCCCCGCGCCCACGTGCCGTGGGTCAGGAGTCGTGTCCGCCCGATTCCCTGGGGGACAGCAGGTCCTTGGCCCGGCGCTCCACGAGCACGGGCAGGTAGGTACGCACCCGTGCGTACCTGAGTTCTTCGTATGCCGTTTGCACCGACCCCTGCACCACATTGACGTCCAGGTGCGGGTGGGCCGCCATGAGCCGTTCGGCTACGAGTCGGATGGTCTGGGCATCCTCCTCCGATTCCGTCATCGGGCACCTCAGCCTCCTCCGGTACGCATCTGCCCAGTCTCGTGGGGGTGAGCTCGGCCGGGAAGTCGATCTTCCGCCTCCGTGGCCTGCCGAGTGCAGCCCGGGGGCGGCCGGAATCCGTTGCTCTGGCGCCGGCGGCTGTGAGTGGGCGCGTATCCTGCCTCGCGGCACTGGGCGCTGGGCGGCTTGGGTCCGTGCCGGTGACCTGGGACGAAGGGGTGGCCCGATGGGCGGGTTCACGATGTGGCTGTCGGGCCACGTGACGGACCAGGACGCGGTCGGGGCTCTCGCCAGGACGGCCGCCGCTGATCCGGACTGGCCACAGGGCCCCGACCGGTTGCAGACCTTCACGGATCACCTGGAGGGCAACGGCGCCACTCGGGCGGCGCTCCAGGACCTCACGGACGCCTGGGTCCGCTACGCCTCGCACTGAGCGAGCTCGCCGGTGTTCATGCCGTGGGCAGGTGGACGGACCCCGCGAACCGCGAAGTGCATCCCCCGTGAGAGCTACCTGGATCGTCCCCCGGCGGGTGATCCCCGTGACCCGGTCCGTCCCTAGCGTGGTCGTGGGTCGCAGTCCGTGCGACCGGCGCCAAGGGGAGGCCGCGATGGATCCGATGTCCGTCACGCAAGAAGACGCAGAACGCGAGCAAAAGTTCGATGCCGGTGGCCCAGCTGGGAACCGCGGGGGTAGGTTCGGCCGAATCGTGCGCCACCCGTTGGGCTGGATGTTGACCGGAGTGGTGGGCATCGGGTTGGTCTCGGGGGTCACCGCGACTGGTCCCGGACCGGTGCCGGTGCTGGGTGCGGTGGCCGCCCTCGGCGTGTACTGGGCGGTCATGCGCAAACTGGTGCGGCGAGCGGTACCGGAGGTCTACGGTCCGGGAGTCGCCCGGGAGGCGCTGCGGGGCGGCGCGGTCGGGCTGGTGTTCGTGCTCGTCTCGGTGCTGGTGGTCGCGGTGTTCGGGGGCTATTCGTTCTCCTGGGCGGACAACGGGATCGCCGGGGTCGTGACGTCCGTGGTGATGGTCCAGATCGGCACCGCCGTCACGGAGGAGCTGATGTTCCGCGGGCTCGCCTTCCAGGCCCTGGAGAAGCTGTGGGGCAGCTCGGTCGCCGTTGCCGGTACTGCCTTGTTCTTCGGGGGCTCCCATCTGCTCAACCCGGGAGCGACCCTGTGGAGCGGGCTGGCGATCGCGGTGGAGGCGGGGGTCCTCCTCGGGGCGGCGTTCCTGTGGCGGCGTAGCATCTGGTTCGTGGTGGGGCTGCACTTCGCGTGGAACACCACCGAGACGCTGCTTGGCATACCGGTCTCGGGGCACACCATCGAGGGGGTGCTGAGCACGCAGCCGTCCGGCCCGCCCCTGCTGACCGGCGGGGTGTTCGGCCTGGAGGCTTCGGCCGTGCCCGTCGTCGGTCTGGCGCTGGCCGTGCCGATGTTCGTCCTCGCCCGGCGGCGCGGGGCTCCGGTCACGCGGCGGCAGACGCAGCGCTGAGCGCCGCCGGCAGACTGGAGGAGAAGGACGTGAGGCTCCCGAAGCCGCCGCGAGCAACGGAACTCCTGCGGGCGCCCCTCGGTTGGTGGGACGCGCGGCAGGACTTCGGCAAGGACGCGTTGCTCGCCCTGGCGCTGACGGCGCCGGCCGGTGTGCCGGTCCTGTCGAAGCTGGGGGCGCAGATCGGTGACCTGCCGCAGCGGCCGGTGGACCTGCTGGGCGTGGGTCTGACGTTGGCTCAGACCCTGCCGCTTGCCTTTCGGCGCCGGTGGCCCGCCGCCGTTCTCGCCGTGGTCGGTGCCGCGTTCGCGGTGCATCAGGTGCTGGGTTTCGCGACGACGTTCGCGAGCCTGGGCCTCTATCTGTCGCTGTACTCCGCGGGAGCCCATCAGTCCCGCCTCCGGGGTGGGACGGTTGCAGCGGCTTGCGCGGGCTATGTCGTAATGGCCACTGTCCTGAACCGGCTGGGTTCGCCGCAGGGGTTCGCCGACTACGTGGCGTTCGGTCTGGGGTTGTGCGCGGCATGGCTGGTGGGGAGCGGCGTGCGGAGGGGGCGGATGGCGGAGGCCGAGCGCCGGCGGCTGGCCGGTGAGGTGGCCGCGGCGGAAGAGCGGGCGCGCATCGCGCGGGAGCTGCACGACGTCGTGACCCATCACGTGACGGCGATGGTGGTCCAGGCCGACGCGGCGCAGTTCCTCCTCGACTCCGCGCCCGCGAGGGCGGGCGCGGGGCTCGCGGCCGTCAGCGACACCGGCAGGCGGGCGCTGACGGAGCTGCGGTACCTGCTGGGCGTACTGGAGGCGACCGGCAACCCTACCTCCGCGCCGGGGGCCGTGGCCGAGGTGGACCGGGCACCCACCTTGGGGAAACTGGGCGACCTGGTCGCTCGGGCCCGCGCGGCCGGACAGCCGGTGGAGTTCACCGAAGACGGCGAGCGGCGGCCACAGGCCGTGGACGTGGAGCTGGCGGGGTACCGGGTGGTGCAGGAAGCGCTGACCAACGCGATGAAGCACGCGGCCGGGCAGTCGACCCGAGTGCGGGTACGGTACGGCCCGGCGCGGACCGAGATCGAGGTGGTCACCAAAGGAACGGCCCGCACGGTCGAGGCCGGTGCGCCCGCCGGCGGGCGGGGGCTGGCCGGGCTGCGTGAACGGGTACGAACGGTAGATGGTGAACTGGTCGCCGGACCGCGGCCCGGCGGTGGCTTCGGTGTCCGTGCAGTGATCCCGACCGAGCCCGCCCAGGAGTTGAGACCGTGAGCGACCCGACGCGCGCACCGGTGCCGCTTCCTCCGCCGGACCGGCCGATCCGGGTGCTGGTCTGCGACGACCAGGCCCTGGTGCGCACCGGCTACGTCACCATCTTCTCGGCTCAGCCCGACATGGAGGTGGTCGGTGAGGCGGAGAACGGGTACGAGGCGGTCGAGGCCGGGCGGCGACTGCGACCCGACGTCGTCGTGATGGACATCAGGATGCCCCTGCTCGACGGCATCGAGGCGACGGCCCGGCTGGCCGGCCCCGGTGCCGAGGCGCCGCCCAAGGTGTTGGTGGTCACCACCTTCAACGTCGACGCCTACGTCTACGATGCGCTTAAGGCCGGGGCCAGCGGATTCCTTCTCAAGGACACGCCGCCCGCCCAACTGGTGGCCGGCGTCCGCACGGTGGCTCGTGGCGAGGCTCTGCTTGCCCCTGCTGTCACCCGTCACCTCATCGGCCACTTCGCGGAACACCTGCGGCCGAGGGACGCCGCCCGCCCGGCCCGGGAGGAGGTCATCCGCGCGCTCACCCCCCGCGAGCTGGAGGTCTTCCGGCAGTTGGCGGAGGGCCACTCGAACGCCGAGATCGCCGAATCGCTGGTCATCGCGGCGGAGACGGTCAAGACGTACGTCTCTCGGATCCTGGCCAAACTCGGTCTGCGTGACCGTGTGCAGGCCGTCGTTCTCGCCCACCGCGTAGGGCTGGTGTCCGGCCCCGCCTGATCCGCAGCCGATCCTCACCGCTCCACGAGGTCACGCCCTCGTCCCGCTCGGACGGGACCTGCGCGCTCAGTCAGTCGAGGGCAGCCGCATTCCCTGGAGGAGCAGGGCGATCAGCCGACGGGGGTCGTAGCGCGGGTCGCTGTCGCGACCGATGCACAGGTTGCCGACGCCGCGCATCAGTTCGTAGGGCTCGATGCCGGGGCGAACGTCTTTGGCTTCCACCGCGGCGCTGAGCAGCTCCCCGCAGACGGGCACTAGGCGGTCGAGGAAGTAGGTGTGCAGCGCGGCGAAGCGGTCGCTGTCGGACTGCAGGGCGTCGGCGAGCCCGTGTTTGGTGACCAGGAAACCGGTGAAGAGGTCGATCCACTGGCGGAGCGCGTCGAACGGGCGACTCGCCTCGGTCAGCAATCTCGGGCCGGCCTCCGCGCAGGCCTCGATCTGGTGCTGGTAGACCGCGGTGACCAGATCCGCCCGGGTGGGGAAGTGCCGGTAGATCGTTCCCAGCCCCACACCGGCCTTGGCCGCAATCTGGCGGATCGGCGCATCGACGCCCGAGGCCACGAACACCTCGGCCGCGGCGGCGAGCAGAGTCTCCTGGTTGCGCCGCGCGTCGGCCCGCTTGCTTCGGGTCGGCGTTCTTGGGGCGGGATCCTGCGTGGGCGTCACTCGTTCCTCCGGGACCATTGACAAACCGGATCACTGTTCCGGATATTTAAATGGAACAGCGATCCGCTTCAGTCTAACCGCATTGGATCGCGCCTGACCACGTGCCCGCCGCCCGGCCCACGCCGGCAGCGGCCCAGGCACCGCAGAAGGGGCCAACCCGCCATGAACGCCTCCACCCACACCGTCGCGCCCGTTCCCGTCCTGTCGTACGGCCCGGTCGTCCTGAAGGTCCCCGGACGACCGGTAGCACTCCACCTGCGCGTCTCGGCGCCCGGGACCGGAGCCGGCCTACCCGTCATCCTGCTCTCCCACGGCCATGGTTTCTCCAACCACCTTTCCTCGCTCAACGGTTACGCCCCCCTCGCCAACCTCTGGGCGGCAGCCGGATTCGTCGTCGTCCAACCCACCCACCTCAGCTCCCGGACCTTGAGCCACCAGCTCACCGAAGCTCCTGGAGCCCCCTTGTTCTGGCGCTCGCGCGCCGAGGACATGAGCCACATCCTCGATGGGCTCGACGAGATTGAGAAGGCGGTACCGCAACTCGCCGGCCGCGTCGACCACGCCAGGGTCGCGGTGGCCGGGCACTCCATGGGCGGCCACACGGCCAGCCTCCTCCTGGGCGCCCGCGCCGCGGACCCCCACACCGGGGAGGAGGTGAACCTGATCGAGCCCCGGATCAAGGCCGGTGTCCTGCTGGCCGCACCAGGCCGGGGCGGCGACATCCTCAACGGCCCGATGGCCCCGCTGGTTTCCTTCCTCGACACCCTCGACCTCACCACCATGAGCTCCCCCGCCCTGGTCGTCACCGGCGACATGGACGACCCGAGTCACTTCACCGACATCGGCCCCGACTGGCACGCCGACCCCTACACCCTCGCCCCTGCACCCAAGACCTTGCTCACCCTGTTCGGCGCCGAGCACCTCCTCGGCGGTGTCTCCGGCTACGACGCTGCCGAGACGACCGATGAGAACCCCGAACGGGTGGCCGCTCTCGCTCGCCTCGTCGCGGCCTACCTCCGCATGCAGTTCGACTCCGAGGACACCGCGTGGCACACGGCGGTCAGTGCCCTGACCGCCGGTCCCAACGCCGTGGGGCGGGTCGAGACGAAGTGAGACCGGCCGGGTCGTCGTCGCGTTGCATGACGCGGTGTACTGCCCGTCCCGGGGCGCGGGCCTTCGCGTCCCGGGGACCGGGTGGGTGACGGTCCGTCCACTGACCGGGGTTCGCGGCCCGATCCTGCTCGTCGTCCGTCGGGCGGATGCCGGACGACGGTCCCCTGCGGAGCGGCGCCGGGGCCGCCGCCTCCTCCCGGCCCCGACCTCCGTGGGTCCGGAGCTCCCACGGAAGCGGCCGGGCGGGCTGGACACGACCAAAGCCCCAGGCCAGGCCAGGATTATTCGGGCGGTCGTACGAGCGCTCCTCCCGGAGCGGGAAGCAGTGCGGCGAAGTTCGCGGACTGGGCGGTCTCGGGCCGCGGCTGCGCATTAGCGTGGGCCATCGGTGATCAACGCCGGGCCCCGCCCGGTGGCCCCATCTACCGAGGACGCCGATGTCCGAGCTCCGCGCACCCGCGGCGCGCCAAGACCGCGCCCCCCGCCGGGAGGGCGGCCGTCGAGGCCGCGCAGCCGCCCGCCCCGCCACCCACCGCACGGTGCCGCGGATACGGGCCCAGCTGGTCCGTGCCGCCGTCCTGCCCGCGCTCGCCGCCGCGCTCGCCGGAGCCGCCGCAGTGATCTTCACCCTCCAGTTCACCCATGCCCGCCCCGACGTCCAGCTCTGGCCCGTGCTCGCCGGCTGCGGCGCGCTCGTCCTGGCATCCCTCGCGGCTGCGGCCCTGGGGGCTCAGCGGCCCGCGAGGACCGTCGCCGAACACTGCGAGTCCCTGCGCCGGGCGAACGCGCGCGGGCAGAAGGAACTGCGTTGGGCCGTCGAGCAGATCGAACGCGGAGAAGAGTTACCTGAGCGCCGTCCCGCGCCGGTCGTCGCGCCCACGGACGAGTTCGGCCGCCTTGCCCACGAACTGCGCCTGGCCCGCGAGGGCGCCTTCGTCGCTCTGGCTCGTGCCGCCGCCGTGCCCGGCCCCCCGGTGCCCGCCGGGCCCAGCGAGAACGACCAGAAGGTGGAGGTGTTCGTCAACCTCGCCCGACGACTCCAGTCACTCGTTCACCGTGAGATCACCCTCCTCGACGATCTGGAGGACGTGGTGGAGGACCCTGAGTTGCTCAGGGAGCTCTTCCACGTCGATCACCTGGCCACCCGCATCCGTCGCCACGCCGAAAACCTCGCCGTGCTGGGCGGCGCCACATCCCGACGCCAGTGGACCAGGCCCATCGGCATCAGTGAGGTGTTGCGCTCCTCGGTCGCCGAGGTCGAACAGTACTCGCGGGTCAAGGTGGTGCCCCCCGACTCCGTGAGCATCGGCGGTCACGCCGCCGCTGACGTCATCCACCTGATCGCCGAACTCGTCGAGAACGCCACCGTCTTCTCCGCCCCCAACACCGACGTACTCGTGCGCGCCGAACGTGTCACCGCCGGCATCGCCGTCGAGGTGGACGACCGAGGCCTGGGTATGCCCGCCGCGGAACAGGCCCGTATGAACACCCTGCTTTGCGATCCGGACCAGGTAAGCGTGGCCGGTCTGCTCGCCGACGGACGGATCGGCCTGTACGTCGTATCGGCACTGGCCCGGCGACACGGCATCGCGGTGCAACTGAAGCCGAACATCTATGGCGGGGTGCTCGCCGTCGCCGTGCTCCCGCAGTCGTTGATGGGGCCGCAGGAGCCGGCCGAAGCGACCGTCCCCCCACAGTCTCCAGCCCCGTTTGCCTCCTCTGCCGCTGATCCGCACCCCGGCGTCACCGCGGCACAGAGCTCCCCGGCCCCGGTCCCGCCGCTCGACCACAGGTGCCCACCACCCTCGCCGTCTCCCGCTGCCCGGACCACCGCTGGGCCGGCCTACGCGGGCGAGCGCCCGCCGCTTCCGCGGCGCCAAGGCCAGCACCACCTCGCCGCACACCTGCGGGCACCGACCGCGTCAAGCCATTGCGGAGAAGACGAACCCCCGCTGCACGACCCCGGGTTGATGGCCGCGTTCCAGCGCGGCTTCGGTCTGGGGCAGGCGCGGCTCGACATCGACGACGCGGATCACGAGGCGAACCGCTACCTGGACCCGGGCCCGGATTGATGCGGCCCGTCCCCGAACCCCTTCACCAAGGAGCCTCCTTTCTCATGTCCACGACCGAAGCAACGCCGGGCCACACCGGCGACCTCGACTGGCTGCTGGGCGGGCTGGTACAGCGCGTGCCGTTCACCCGCAGCGCGGTCCTGCTCACCGCCGACGGCCTGGTCAAGTCCGTCCACGGCCTCGATCCGGACAGTGCCGACCACCTCGCGGCCCTCGCCTCCGGGCTGTACTCACTCGGCCGCAGTGCCGGAGCCCGCTTCGGGGAGGGGGCGGAGGTCCGCCAGGTGGTGGTGGAGCTCGACCGCGCCCTGGTCTTCGTATCGGCCGCCGGTTCGGGGACCTGCCTCGCGGTCCTGGCAGACCGGGAAGCCGATGCGGGCGTTCTCGGCTACGAGATGGCGATGCTCGTCAAGAGCGTCCGGCCGAGCCTCGGCGTCGGTCCACGGCGGCCCGGTCCGGCCTCCGCCGAGGCCACGGGCCGGTGAAGGCTCCGCCCGCACCGCACGACCCGCCCTGGCTCGATGACGCGGCGGGCCGCCTGGTCCGCCCCTACCAAGTGAGCAACGGCCGCACCCGCCCGGCGTCCGCGCTGGACCTGCTCTCCCTGGTGCACGCGACCGGTGAGCCGGCCCACCACGCCTGGGGGCCGGACCACGCACAGGCTCTGCAGCTGTGTGCCAGTCCGGTGTCCGTGGCCGAAGTCGCCGGGCATCTGCGGCTGCCCGCGGTGGTGACGAAAGTGCTCCTGTCCGACCTGCTGGAGTGCGGCGCGGTGGTGGCCCAGGCGCCGCGCTTCCCGGCACGTGCCTGTGACGACCGGTCGCTGCTGGAGGCGGTGCTCGATGGTCTACGTAGACGACTTTGAAGGTTCCAAGGACCGCGACAACGGGGCGGTCCCCGCGGAGGTGGCGCCGGCAACGCTGAAGATCCTGGTCTCGGGTGGTTTCGGTGTGGGCAAGACCACGTTCGTGGGCGCGGTGAGCGAGATCGAACCCCTGAGCACCGAGGAACTGCTCAGCAGCCAGGGTGAAGGGACCGATCCCCTGGAGGGCGTGGAGGCGAAGACCGCGACGACGGTCGCACTTGACTTCGGCCGGATCACACTGGCCAGCGGGCACGTCCTCTACCTCTTCGGCACCCCGGGGCAGCAACGCTTCTGGTTCCTGTGGGAGGAGCTCAGCCGCGGTGCCCTCGGAGCCGTGGTGCTGGCCGACACCAGGAGACTCGCGGACTGCTTTCCGGCGCTGGACTTCTACGAGCGGCGGGGGATCGCCTTCATCGTCGCCGTCAACGAGTTCGAAAGCGGGCACCGCTACTCGCAACAGGAGGTCCGAGCCGCCCTGGACCTACCCGCCGAGGTTCCGCTCGTCAGCTGCGACGCCCGGGAGGCCCGGTCGGGCACGGACGCCCTGATCGCCCTGGTCCGGCACCTGCTGAGAAGCACTGACCCAGGGGCCGTGCGTCAGGAGGGGGCCCTGAGGTGACGTTCTACGAATCGACCGGCCACCTGCTGCTCACTCCCGTGGACCTGCAGGCCCCGGAACGGACGCTTCGACTGCGCGAGCTCGGACTCGGCAACCGGGCCGAGGAATCCCTCGACGATTTCGCGGCGAGGATCGGGCGGGAGTTCGAGACCTCCTGCGCGGGGGTGAACTTCATCGACGAGAGCAGACAGTTCTTCGCCGGCCTCCATCACACGGGCCCCGAGGAACCGTCCGGGCGCGCCTACCCCCAGCGAGTGCTCGCCCGTGACCGCGGCTACTGCCCGTACGTCGTGGTGCGACGCCGTGCGCTGGTGTTGGAGGACGTTCGGGACTTCTCACGGTTCGCAGCCAACGCCGTCGCGGACGAGAACGGCGTCCGTTCCTACATCGGAGCCCCCCTGATGGACCGACGGGGCTTCGCCCTGGGGACGGTGTGCGCGGTCGACACCGTGCCGAGAACGTGGGGCAGGGAGGGGCTGGACCGGATCAAGGCCCTGGCCGCGGAGCTCGTCGAACAGATCCGCCAGCGCGAGGAGACCGACTGAGGGCAAGGCCACCCGGTGACCGCGGTCGCCACGCGCCCCTCACGCCCCGACTCCCGGCCGGCTGTGGAGAACCTCGACACGCGCTCCCTCCGCCGCGGCCGTCCTAAAGGCGTGCGCGACCACCGGGCGAAGTACGGTATGGTTCTCATGCGCGTTCGGCCGGGGGAAACCCCAGGTCAGCGGGCATCGGGACGTGGCGCAGCTTGGTAGCGCACTTGACTGGGGGTCAAGGGGTCGCAGGTTCAAATCCTGTCGTCCCGACTGTGCGGAAACGCAGGTCGAAGGCCGTTCTCTCATCCAAATGAGAGGGCGGCCTTCGGCGCGTCCGGGGTCAGCTCTGCCCAGGAGGCGGTGCATGCCGGGTCTGCCCTTCGCGGTCTTCGGGCCGCGGGCTGCCCCGCCCGGTCCGGCAGCCGGGCAGATCGGTCGATTGGACGCGGGCGCGCAGGGCGTACGAGGTGTCTGTCAAGGGCGGCTCAGAGCGGGCCGCCCAGGGCGTCCCCGATGTACTTGGCGCCCAGCGCGAGGAGGATGGTGGCCATGATGGCGGCGTTGTGGAGCGACATCCAGTTCTTCCAGCTGTCCAGTACCCGCGCGGCGCGCTCACCTCCGAGCAGGTAGACGCCGAGGGGCAGTAGCGTGCACAGCGAGCCGATCAGGACCATCAACGCCGAGGCCACCGCCTTGGCGCCCGCACCTGCCGGGCTGCTGGCGATCGAGGCGGCCCCGCCCAGGGCGAGCGCCAGGTTCTTCGGGTTGGCCGCGACCAGCACCACCGCGAGTGCGGCTGCCTTCGACGGGGTGAAGCGGTCCATGGCCCGCATCCACTTCGGTGGTGGGGCTTGTTGCCCGCCCCGGGGGCGGTTGCGCCACTGTCGCAGTGCCAGGAGGAGGAAGACGACCCCCAGCGCGAGCTTGAGCCACTGTGGGCCCGTGGAGGTGTCCCCGTCGCCCTCCAAGCCGCTGCCCACGGCGACGACGAGGCCGACCACCAGGGCGAGTGCGCCCACCCAGCCGGCGGTGAACGCCATGCCGTTGGTACGACCGCGCGGTGTGGTCAGCATCAAGATCACCGCGACCAGTGGCAGTGGGCTGATCGCGATGCCCACCGCCGAGGCCAGCATGCTGCCGATCGCCTCACCCATCGCCTGCCCCTTTCTCACCCGCACGGTTGCCCCGGGGTGCTGACCCCGTTGGTGGAAGTGCCCCGCTGGCTGCGAGCCGACGCACGCCGCGGCCGGCGGGCGGCTCGTGACGAGGGTGGTGTGCGCAGAGCTTGCTGGGGTCGGTGAAGCGGCGGCCTTTGCCGGCGCGTCCCCGGGGTCGAGGAGAGGCGCCCTGCTTCTCAGCCTCGATCGTGCACAGCGCTCCGTCTCGGGCACCAGGGCAAACGGGTGAGGACTGCTGATGGGCGCGAGCCCCGGCGTCAGCTCGGCAGCCGGTTGGGGTGGCAGGCGCGACGGGCGGCACTCAGCAGGGCGTGGATCTGCGGTCCGGCCTGGTCGGCCTCGGTCACCGGGGTGGGGAAGAGTAGCCGCGCGTCTCGGTGGCGGTCCGGGTATTCGAGTCGCAGAGTGATTCCGTAGCGGTCCATTCCGACGGGCATCGCGCGGGTCACTCCTGCTGCCGGGCGAGGGTGGACCAGCCGGATCAGCCGGGTGACCAGTTCACCGTGGTCGTCCACCAGGTGGGTGAGCATGTTCGCCCCGTAGGTGGCCAGTGGGTCGGGCCGGCTCGATTCGAGTGCTTCGAGCGTGACGAAACTGCGGCCCTTGGGGTCTTCCAGTACGGCCTGCCCGAACTCCATGCAGATGCTCTCGGTGCTTCCCTCGTGGTAGGGCTCCTCGACCAGGCCGGTGAGCGTGACGCGGGCGCGCACCCGGTCGCGCACCGGCACAGGTGCGATGTCGGTGAGCTCAAGGCGGATGGGGACGCGCCGGTTGGAGGGGTGGGCGGAATCCCCGCCGGGGGCGTGGAGGTGCACGTGCCCCATGGCGCCGAGTTCGTCGAGGCGGTGGACCTCGGCGTGGCGGCCGTCGCTGACCACGGTCATGGAGTGGGCGGCGGCGAGGACCGACCGGATGCGTTCGGCTGCGGTCGGCTGAGCATCGGGGGCGCTACAGGGGTCCATCCGGGTCTCCAGGGTCCGCTGAATGAAACTTAGGCATGCCTAACCTAACCCAATAGGCTCCGTCGCTCCAGTCCGTCGAATGCCCCGAGGGTGACCTTTCGGGCGCCTGTCGGAAAACGGCCCCCGGGACCGCCGCGCCGATCCGGACATCGTGTCCTTGTGGCGATTTGACGCCTTGTTCGCAGGTCAGGAGAGGGGAAGGTCACATCTGGTGGCCCTGCTGCTCATCTGACGGCTGTCCTAGCATCCAGACATGACGGTTCTGCCCGATGAAGGGCTCTCGCTCGCTTCCGAATTCCCGGATGCCACCCATGAGCAGTGGCAGCACCTGGTGGAAGGTGTGCTGCGCAAGTCGGGCAAAGAGGTGTCGGGCTCGGCAGCCGAACAAGCGCTGGCCACCGCACTGGAGGACGGACTCACCGCCCGGCCCCTGTACACGGCCGAAGACGGTGACTCGCCCGAGAACGGCTACCCGGGATTCGCCCCCTACGTACGCGGAAGCCGCCCCGTAGGCGGCTGGGACGTCCGCCAGCGCCACCAACTGGCCGACCCCGCCCGGACCAACGCGGCGATCCTTGCTGACCTGGAGAACGGCGTCACTTCGCTGTGGCTGTCCGTAGGCGGCAGCGCCCTCCCCGTCGAGGCGCTCCCCCAAGCACTGGAAGGCGTCTACCTCGACCTCGCCCCCGTCGTGCTCGATGCCGGCGCCGAAACGATGGCCGCAGCACGGGGGCTGTTGGAGCTCTACGAACGGCGCTCCGTGCCCCGCGACCAGGCGCGCGGCAACCTCGGCGCCGACCCGCTGGGTCTGGGCGCCCGTACCGGCGCCACCCCCCTCGCCCTGGACGACCCCGAGGGCATCGCGGCGCTCGCGGTGCGCTGCCACGAGGAGTTCCCGCAGATGCGCGCCCTGACCGTGGACGCGCTGCCGTACCACGAGGCGGGCGCCTCCACCGCGCAGGAACTCGGCACCTCGCTCGCCACCGGCGTCGCCTACCTGCGCCACCTGGCCGCGGCCGGACTCGACGTCGAAGCGGCGTGCCGCCAGATGGAGTTCCGCTACGCAGCCACCGCGGATCAGTTCCTGACCATCGCCAAGCTGCGCGCGGCGCGCCTGCTGTGGGCCCGGGTCCTGGAGGCGTGCGGAGCGCCGCAGGCCGGTGCGCAGCGCCAACACGCCGTCACCTCACCGGTGATGATGACCCGGCGCGATCCGTACGTGAACATGCTGCGCACCACGATCGCCACACTCGGCGCCGGTGTGGGCGGCGCCCACGCGGTCAGCGTCCTGCCCTTCGACAGCGAGTGGGGGCTCCCCGACGCCTTCGCCCGCCGCATCGCCAGGAACACCTCCTCCGTCCTCCTCGAAGAGTCGCACCTGGGCCGAGTGGCCGATCCTGCCGGAGGCTCCTGGTACGTGGAACGCCTCACCAGCGAACTCGCCGATGCCGCCTGGAGGTTCTTCCAGGAACTCGAACGCGCCGGAGGCCAACGCCAAGCTTTGGAGAGCGGGTTGCTCGGGGAGCGGATCGCCGCCACCTGGCAGGCGCGCAAGAAGAAGCTCGCCACCCGTCGTGAACCCGTCACCGGCGTCAGCGAGTTCCCCAACTTGGCCGAGCAACCCGTACACCGGGAACCCGCGCCCGAAGGCGACACCGGGGGATTGCCCAGGGTCCGCCGGGACGAGGACTACGAGGCGTTGCGGTCCCGCTCGGACGCCCACCTCCTCGCCACCGGCAGTCGCCCCAAGGTGTTCCTCGCCGCGCTCGGCCCCGCCTCGGCGCACACCGCCCGGGTCACCTTCGCGGCCAACCTCTTCCAGGCCGCAGGAGTGGAAGCGGTGCACGACCCGGTGCCCGTGGACGCGGGCACCGTGGCCGCGGCCTTCACCCGTAGTGGCGCTCCCTGCGCCGTCCTGTGCTCCAGCGACACCCTGTACGAAGAGCAGGCCGCGGCCGTCGCCGGAGCCCTCAAATCGGCAGGTGCCCAACAGGTTTTCCTCGCCGGACGGCCCGGTGAGCACGAGGGCGTCGACGCCTACGTCTACGCCGGATGCGACGCCGTGAGCGTCCTGACCTCCGTTCTCGACCGCATGGGAGTGGCGGCATGACGCACGATCCGCACTCGATCCCCGACTTCTCGCAGATTCCCCTCAGCGCCGGCGCTCAGGCACCCGTCACCGAGGAACAGTGGCGCGCTGCCGTCAAGGAGTCCACCGGCGACAGCGCCGACGATCTGCTGTGGGAAACCCCGGAAGGCATCGGCGTCAAGCCGCTGTACACCGGTCGTGACCTGGAGGGCCTGGACTTCCTGGGCACCTTCCCGGGCGTCGCCCCCTACCTGCGCGGCCCGTACCCCACCATGTACGTCAACCAGCCCTGGACCATCCGCCAGTACGCCGGTTTCTCCACGGCCGAGGAGTCCAACGCCTTCTACCGGCGCAATCTGGCGGCCGGTCAGAAGGGGCTGTCGGTCGCCTTCGACCTGCCCACCCACCGCGGGTACGACAGCGACCACCCGCGGGTCACCGGGGACGTGGGCATGGCGGGCGTGGCCATCGACTCCATCTACGACATGCGTCAACTCTTCGACGGCATCCCGCTGGACAAGATGACCGTGTCGATGACGATGAACGGTGCGGTGCTGCCCGTTCTCGCGCTGTACATCGTGGCGGCCGAGGAACAGGGCGTACCGCCGGAGAAACTGGCCGGGACCATTCAGAACGACATCCTCAAGGAGTTCATGGTCCGCAACACCTACATCTATCCGCCACGCCCCTCGATGCGGATCATCTCCGACATCTTCGCGTACACCTCGCAGAAGATGCCCCGCTACAACTCCATCTCCATCTCGGGCTACCACATCCAGGAGGCCGGGGCCACCGCCGACCTGGAACTGGCCTACACCCTCGCGGACGGAGTGGAGTACCTGCGGGCCGGCCGCGAGGCAGGTCTGGACGTCGACGCGTTCGCGCCCCGGCTGTCCTTCTTCTGGGCCATCGGCATGAACTTCTTCATGGAGATCGCCAAGCTCCGGGCAGCCCGCCTGCTGTGGGCCAAGCTCGTCAAGCAGTTCGACCCGAAGAACGCCAAGTCGCTTTCTCTGCGCACCCATTCACAGACCTCCGGCTGGTCCCTGACAGCCCAGGACGTCTTCAACAACGTCACCCGCACCTGTGTGGAGGCGATGGCCGCCACCCAGGGGCACACGCAGTCGCTGCACACCAACGCCCTCGACGAGGCGCTGGCACTGCCCACCGACTTCTCCGCCCGCATCGCCCGTAACACCCAGTTGCTGCTCCAGCAGGAATCCGGCACCTGCCGGGTCATCGACCCATGGGGCGGCAGCGCCTACGTCGAACGCCTCACCTACGACCTGGCCCGCCGCGCCTGGCAGCACATCCAGGAGGTCGAGAAGGCCGGCGGCATGGCACAGGCCATCGACGCGGGTATCCCCAAGCTCCGCGTGGAAGAAGCCGCGGCCCGGACCCAGGCCCGCATCGACTCCGGACGCCAGCCCGTCATCGGGGTGAACAAGTACCGCGTGGAAACCGACGAGCAGATCGACGTCCTGAAGGTCGACAACTCCTCGGTGCGCGCCCAGCAGATCGCCAAGCTCCGCCGGCTGCGCGAGGAGCGCGACGAACAGGCCTGCCAGGACGCGCTGCGCGCGCTGTCCGAGGCGGCCGGACGAGAATCAGGCCCCGGGCTGGAAGGGAACCTGCTCGCTCTCGCGGTGGGAGCGGCCAGAGCGAAGGCCACGGTGGGTGAGATCTCCGACGCCCTGGAGTCGGTGTACGGGCGACACGCGGGCCAGATCCGCACCATCTCCGGTGTGTACCGCAACGAGGCAGGGGAGTCCCCTTCGGTGGATCGCACACGTTCCCTCGTCGAGCGCTTCGAGGAAGCGGAAGGCCGACGCCCACGGATCCTGGTCGCCAAGATGGGTCAGGACGGGCACGACCGTGGCCAGAAGGTGATTGCCACCGCCTTCGCGGACCTCGGATTCGACGTCGACGTCGGCCCGCTCTTCCAGACCCCCGCCGAAGTGGCCCGTCAGGCGGTCGAAGCCGATGTCCACATCGTCGGCGTCTCCTCGCTCGCCGCCGGGCACCTGACCCTGGTGCCGGCGCTGCGCCAGGAACTCGCGGCCGAGGGACGGGAGGACATCATGGTGGTGGTGGGGGGCGTCATCCCGCCGCAGGACGTGCCCACCCTGCTCGACATGGGGGCGGCTGCGGTCTTCCCACCCGGGACGGTCATTCCGGACGCGGCCTACGACCTGGTGACGCGGCTCGGCGCGGCACTGGGCCACGACGAGCTGTAGTCGCCCGTGGCACTCGACCTCGAAAGCTACGTGAAGGGCGTACTCGACGGGAAGCGGGCCTTCGTGGCTCGGGCCATCACTCTCGTCGAGTCCACCCGCCCCGACCACCGGATGCTGGCACAGCGGCTGCTCACCGAGCTCCTACCGCACACCGGTCGGGCCCGACGCATCGGAATCAGCGGGGTGCCGGGGGTCGGCAAGTCCACCTTCATCGATGCCTTCGGGACGATGCTGACGAGCCTTGGCCACCGGGTGGCCGTCCTGGCCGTGGACCCCTCTTCCACCCGCACCGGGGGTTCGATCCTGGGCGACAAGACCCGTATGGAACGCCTGGCCGTCGACCCGGCCGCCTTCGTGCGCCCCTCGCCCAGCGCGGGCACCCTGGGCGGCGTCGCCAAGGCGACCCGCGAGTCGATGGTGGTGATGGAGGCCGCCGGCTTCGACGTGGTGCTGGTGGAGACCGTCGGTGTCGGACAGTCCGAGACGACGGTCGCCGGCATGGTCGACTCGTTCCTGCTGCTCACCCTGGCCCGTACCGGTGATCAGCTCCAGGGAATCAAGAAGGGGGTCCTTGAGCTCGCTGACGTCATCGCGGTCAACAAGGCCGACGGCCCCCACGAACGGGACGCCCGCAGCGCCGCCCGCGAACTGGCCGGTGCGCTGCGGCTGATGCATCCCGCCGATGCCGCCTGGACCCCGCCGGTGCTGAGTTGCAGTGCCCGAGAGGGGTCCGGTCTGGACACCCTCTGGGACCGCCTCGAACAGCACCGTGCACTGCTCGACGCGGGCGGGCGGCTGGCTGCGAAACGACGCGGGCAGCAGGTCGACTGGGCCTGGTCCATGGTCCACGACGAACTCCTCGGGCAGCTGCGGGCGCACCCCGAGGTGCGGGAGCTGGCCCCGGAGGTGGAGCGGCAGGTGCGGGACGGCGAGCTGACGCCCACCTCGGCCGCAGAGCGGATCCTGGCGGCGTTCGGCAGGGGGCGGGGACCTGAGTAGCCCACCACAGCCTGCGGGCGGGGGCGGCTTCGGCCCGCTACGAGCGTCGAGAGACGGCCCTGAACCGCGGGCTGAGCCGTGTCGGGCAGTGCGAGCGGCGGGTCAGGTGCCGCGGCTCCAGTCGAGGAGGTCCTCCAGCGGCCAGGAGTTGACCACCCGCTCGGCCGGCACCGCGCACTCATGAGCCCGGGCGCATCCATAGACCTGCCATGCCAACTGGCCCGGCGCGTGCGCGTCCGTGTCGATGGCGAAGAGCACGCCAGCCGCGACGGCCCGACGCAGCAACCTCCTGGGAGGGTCCAACCGCTCCGGCCGGCTGTTGATCTCCACTGCCGTGCCCGACTCGGCGCAGGCGGCGAACACCTCCTCGGCGTCGAAGTCGGACTCCGGCCGTGTCCTGCCGGTCAGCAGGCGCCCCGTGCAGTGCCCCAGGACGTCGGCGTGCGGGTTGCGCACCGCCGCGACCATCCGCCGGGTCATCGAGCGCCGGTCCATCCGCAGCTTCGAGTGCACCGACACCACCACCACGTCGAGTTGCGCCAGCAACTGCGGATCCTGGTCCAGCGAACCGTCGTCGAGGATGTCGCATTCGATCCCGGTGAGCAGACGGAAGGGCGCCCACGTCTCGTTCAACTCGGCCACCACCCGCATCTGCTCCCGCAGCCGCTGCGCGGAGAGCCCCCGGGCCACCTTCAGCCGCGGTGAGTGGTCGCTGAGCACCACCCACTGGTGGCCGAGTCCCGCCGCTGTGCGGCCCATCTCCTCGATGGTGCTGCCACCGTCGGACCAGTCTGAGTGCAGGTGACAGTCACCGCGCAGTGCGGCCCGCAGCTCCGCACCGGTGACCGGGGCGGGCAGGGGGGCGGAGCTCCGCTCCTCCAGGCGCTGCAGGTACTGCGGGATCCGCCCCGCCAACGCTTCGGCGATTACGGCCGCGGTCTTCTCGCCGATGCCCTTGACGGCGGTCAGGGTGCCTGCGGCGGCGCGTTCCGCCGGTTCCTCGGGGGCCATGGACGCGACTTGCTCGGCCGCGATACGAAAGGCCCGGACCCGGTAGGTGGGCGCCTGGTCGCGTTCCAGTAGGAAGGCGATCCGCCGCAGGGCGGCCACCGGATCCATCGGGTCACCTCCCGCCCGTTCCGCTTCGCTCGGCCCCCTCCCAGCATCGCCCGGCGAAGCACCCGGCGCCCCCCGCGAGCCGGTGACTCGCGCTCGGCCCATCCCAACGATCGTCTTCGTCGTGCGCGTCCGCCGTCCTGGGGGGATGCTGGGAGGTGAGGCCGCTGAGGCGGGCGCGTCATGAGGCCCTGCCCGCTCGACGGCGATGCCGCGGACGACGGGCGGCGAACGAGGAGGCTTGCCATGATGCGGGACCTGGAATGGAAGGTGGGGCTGTCGCTGCACGAGGAGGGCGGCACCACCAAGGCCAGGGCGGTCCTCGTCACCAAGAACCAGACGCTCACCGGCCACGGGTCGGCGCGCTGTAACCCGGAGGACGTGGACGTCCCGGAGATCGGGGACGAGCTCGCTGCGAGCCGCGCGATGCGCGACCTCGCCGGGCAGCTGATGCGCGCCGCCGACCATGACCTCGCGGCGCTCGGTGCTCTGCCGGAGCGCCCCCGAACCGGCTACGGCTGGCCGGAGGACGCCCAATGAACCGTGGGCGGCCCGGCCGCGCATGACCGAGACGCTCGACGGCGGGCCCGCCGCGAGCAGCGCGGTGTGACCGGGGGCCTCACCGGCCGGCGCGGTGTGAGGGGGTGACGACGACCAGGTCACAGCGCTGTGCTCGGGCGCGCCGGGCGCCGCCCGTCGCCGCCCGCGACGAGAACCGGCGGCGACACTGTTGTGGAACTCCCCGCCCTGGCAGCACTGTGGAAACTCAGTGCCGCTTCGGTATGAGGAGTGAGTTCCGTGGACGACTCGAACACCGCGCCCCATCGGATGGATCCCACGGGCGGCTGTCCCCACGCCGCCAACGCACGTCTGCTCGCGCGGGGCGCCGTGGCCCCGGTGCTGCTCCCCGGCGAGGTCCAGGGCGTGGCGGTGCTGGGCCACGAGGCTTTGAAGGAGTTCCTCGCCCATCCTGACGTCGCTAAGGACGCACATCATTTCACGGCGTTACAGGAGGGGAGGATCCCCGACGGGTGGCCTCTGAAGACCTTCGCCACCGTGCGCGGCATGACCACCGCGGACGGTGCTGACCACCGGCGGTTGCGCTCCCTGGTCAGCAAGGCCTTCACCGCCCGTCGGGTGCTCGAACTCAGGCCTTCTATAGAGGAACTGACGGAGCGCCTGCTCGATGCCCTCCTCCCGGCCGCCAAGGCGGACGGGGACGGGCTGGGGCGGGGGGTGGTGGACCTGCGCAGGCGCTTCGCCATGCCTCTGCCGATGGGGGTCATCTGCGAGTTGCTCGGCGTGGACGCCGAACACCACGACCGCCTGCATCACTTGTCCAACCAGGTGGTCGCCACTGATATCAGCCCTGAAGAAACGATTGCTGCCAACCGTGAGTTGGTGGGCCTCCTCGGCGCCGTGGCCACTGCCCGCGCGGCGGACCCGAGCGATGACCTCACCAGCGCGTTGATCGCTGTCCGTGAGGAGGGCGGTGACAGGCTGGGGGCCCATGAGCTGCTGGGGACCCTCATGTTGATGATCATTGCGGGACACGAGACCACTCTCAACCTGATCACCAACGCCGTGCGGGCCCTGTGCGCCCACCCTGACCAGTTGGAGGCGGTTCTCGCGGGGAAGGCCGGTTGGTCGGAGGTGGTTGAGGAGACGCTCCGTTGGGACAGTCCGGTGAGTTACTTCCCCTTCCGCTACCCGGTGCGCGACCTCGTCCTGGCCGGCACCGTGATCCCCCGGGGCACCCCCGTGCTCGCCGGATATTCGGCCGCCGGCCGTGACCGCGCGGCCTACGGTGCGGACGCGGAGCGGTTCGACGTCACTCGGGTCGCCTGCGAGTCCGGTGCGGTGCGGCACCTCTCCCTCGGGCACGGTGCGCACTACTGCCTGGGCGCGCCGCTCGCCCGGATGGAGGCGACAGTCGCGCTGGAGCGGCTCTTCGGCCGGTTCCCGACGCTGAGGCTCGCGATGGAGGAGTCCGAACTGCCCCGGCACGCGAGCTTTGTTGGCAACAGTGTGGCGATGCTGCCGGTGCGGCTCCAGCCCTGATCGGGGCCCCGAGGGGGTGACAGGGGGGGGGCGACAAGGGTTTTCCCCGTATCGAGTTCACGGGGACTTTGCCTACTGTCTGTCCACCGGCGATCTCCACCGGCCCGAGCGGCCGTTCGCCAACCCCACATGACGCGAATTCGTTCGCGCCGGTGGATCCCGGGTACCGCCCGTTGCTCTCGCGCCCCGTCGACGCGGCCGGAGCAGCCAGGCGAACAGTGGTGGCCGGGTGCGTGTGGAGGAGCTCGCGCCCGGCCCCGCAGTACCGCCCGAGTAGAACTGCACGCAGTACAGCACGGCAATAGCACGCATCACATTGCACTGAAGTACAGCGCACGGCACCGCATGTAGCACCACGCACTGCGATCACCTCCCACACCTGCACCAGCCGTCGCTTCGGCCTGCCCGAAACGGCGGTTCGCGAAAGGGATCACCTTGCAAGCAACCAGACGAAGGCTCATATCGGTGGTGGCGGTCTCCGCCACCCTGCTGGCCGGAACCGCCACCACCTCGATGGCGCTGTCCCTGCCCGCAGCGGCTCCGGCCGCCGCCACGACGGCAGCCGTCCCCAGCCCCACCGCCCCGGTCGAGAACCTGATCGTCGGCTACAAGTCGAACGCCGCCGAAGCCCGGTCGAACAAGGCGGCTGCCGCCGACGCCCAGAGCAAGGGCCGCAAGGCCGGCGAATCGGTGGCGTTCGAGCGTCGCCTCGGCACCGGCGCCGCCCTCGTCGACCTCGGCGGCACGCTTGACGCCGCCGACGCCGCCGACGTGATGGCCGAGTTCCGTGCCGACCCGGACGTGGCGTACGTGGAGCCCGACTCCCGCGCGTACGCCCTGGCCACTCCGAACGACACCGAGTACGCCAAGCAGTGGGACCTCTTCGAGTCCACCGCCGGCATGAACGTTCCCGCCGCCTGGGACAAGACCACCGGCTCCGGCGTCACCGTCGCCGTCATCGACACCGGCTACGTGGCCCACTCGGACCTCGCCGCCAACATCGTCCCCGGCTACGACTTCATCTCCAGTGCCAGCTACGCCCGTGACGGCAACGGTCGCGACAACGACCCGTCCGACGCCGGCGACTGGAACTCCGCCGGTGAGTGCGGCTTCGGTTCCAAAGCCTCCGACTCCTCCTGGCACGGCACCCACGTGGCGGGCACCATCGCCGCCGCCACCGGGAACGGCAAGGGCGTCGTCGGCATCGCCTACGGCGCCAAGATCCAGCCCGTGCGGGTGCTGGGCAAGTGCGGAGGCTCCACCTCCGACATCGTCGACGCCATCACCTGGGCGTCCGGCGGTTCGGTCGCCGGTGTTCCGGCGAACCCGACCCCCGCCAAGGTCATCAACATGAGCCTCGGCGGATCGGGTACCTGCGGCACCAGCTACCAGAACGCCATCAACGCGGCAGTCGGCCGCGGTACCACCGTCGTGGTCGCCGCCGGCAACAGCAACGCGGACGCCAGCGGCTTCTCCCCGGCCAGCTGCGGCAACGTCATCAACGTCGCTGCCACCAACCGCACCGGTGACCGCTCCTTCTACTCCAACTACGGTTCGATCATCGACATCGCCGCCCCGGGTGGTGAGACCCGCCGGGCCACCGACACCCCCGGCACTGTCACCACCCCGGAGAACGGCATCCTCTCCACCCTGAACTCGGGCACGACCACCCCGGGATCGGAGATCTACAAGCCGTACCAGGGCACCAGCATGGCGGCCCCGCACATCGCCGGTCTCGCCGCGCTCATGAAGTCCGCGAACTCCTCGCTGACCCCCGCCCAGATCGAAGCCGCCATCAAGGCCAACGCCCGTACGCTCGCCGGCACCTGCACCGGTGGCTGCGGGGCCGGCCTCGCTGACGCCGCCAAGACGGTGGCGGCGGTGAGCGGCACCACCCCGCCGGCCGGCTCCACCTTCACCAACTCCGATGACGTGGCCATCCCCGACAACGCCGGCTCCGTCTCCTCCGCGATCACCGTGAGCGGAGTCAGCGGCAACGCTCCGGCCGACCTCAAGGTTGCCGTGGACATCAAGCACACCTACCGCGGGGACCTGCTGGTCGACCTGGTCGCCCCGAACGGTGCCACCACTCGCCTGCACAACGCCTCCGGCGGCAGCGCGGACAACCTCATCACCACGTACACGGTGGACGCCTCGGCCGTGGCGGCCAACGGCACCTGGCAGCTGCGGGTTCAGGACACCGCCCGCTACGACGTCGGATACATCGACTCCTGGAGCCTGACCTTCTGACCTGACCAACAGAAGTTCGGTCCAATTGCCACCTCGGACCTGCCGATGCCTCATGCATCGGCAGGTCCGACGGTCATTTCGGTCAGCTGGCTGATTTCTGCGTCACACTCGGGTCCAGTCCGGCGGTCGAACTCGTATCCTCGCGCTCACAGAAAGGGCACAGGGGCGGAACGGCACAGCGGCCCGGAGACCGAGAGACAGGGGGGCCCGTGGAGGCGTGGACCGACATCGACGCGCCCGTCGGGCGCAGCGACCTCACCACGGCAGTGGAACGCGCACTGACCTCCAACAGCGGGCGGGCCGTGCTCACCGGCCCGGCCGGCGTGGGCAAGAGTGCGGTCGCCGCCGCGGTCGCGGGCCTCGCCGAGGCCCGGGGAGAGACCGTGCTGACCCTGGCGCCCGAAGCCGCCGACCGCTGGATACCCGAGGCGAGTGCCGCCGCTCTGCTCATCTCCGTCCCCCACGCAGCCCTGGACCACCTGGCCGGACCACAGCGCACTGCCATCGCCCTGCTGCGCCGCGAGCGGGACGCCCCGCGCGCGGGACGCGACGGTGTCGCCCTGCGGCTCGCCTTCGTCGAGGTGCTGCGTTCCCTCGCCGCGGAAGCCCCCGTCCTGATCGTCGCGGACAACGCCCAGTGGCTCGACGCGGAAAGCGTGGACCTGTTGCGGTTCGCGCTGCGCCACGCCCCGCCCCGGGTGCGGGTCCTGGCCACCGAATGCGTCCAGAGCGGTGCCCCCGCCGCCGAAACCCTCTGCGGCCCCGGCACCCCCACCATCAGGGTGCCTCCGATGGGTGCCGACGAGGTCGCCGAGCTCCTCGTCCACCATCGGCTCCCGTCCCGACTGGCCGGCCGCATCCACCGGGCCAGCGGCGGAAACCCCCGACTCGCCCTCGCGCTGGGCCGCTCGCTCGCCGAGGTGAGGGAGTTCGTGCACCACGCCGACCCGCTGCCCGTCTCCGGGCAGGCCCGCGAAGCCGCCCGCCGACTGCTCGCCGAGGGCCCACCCGCCGCGCACACCACCTTGCTGCTCGCTGCACTCGCCGCCCGTCCCACCACGGCCCTGTTGCGCCGTGCCGGTCGCCTGCACGCCGAGACCGAACTCGCCGATGCCGAACGGGCTGGGCTGGTCACCATCGGTGAAGACGGCGCCGTCGCCTTCACCGCCGGCGTACTGCCCACCGTCCTTGCCGCCGACGCCGGATGGGCCGAGCGGTCCGTCGCACACACCGCCCTCGCGACGGCCTGCCCCGACCCCGTCCAAGCGGCGCGGCACCGGGCCCTGGCCGTCGACACCGCCGACGAGGCGCTCGCCGCCGAAGTGGACGCCGCCGCTGCCGTGTGCCGCCGTCGCGGGGACCGTACCCTGGCTGCGGAACTCGGCCTGCTCGCCGCGGACCGAACCCCCCTGGACCAACCCGGCGCCGAACTCGCCCGCCTCGTCGGCGCCGCCGAGGACGCCGGCTGTGCCGGCCGGGCCGACCTGGCGCGCCGGGCCACCCGTGCCGTGCTGGCCCGGGACGCTTCCCCGGCCGACCGGGTGCGGGCCCGCCTGGCCGTCATCGACTCGGCCGGCCAAGCACTGGGTGAGCTGGACGAGACCTTCGCTCGGGCCCTGGACGACGCGGCCGGCGACCCCTCCCTGCTGGCCGCCCTCAAACTCCGCACCGCCTGGAAGCTCAACCTGTGCGACGGGGACCCGGTACGGTCCCGCCATGCCGCGGCCGAGGCCGGCGAACTCGCCCGGATCGGCGGCGACCCCGTCGCCGAGGCGATGGCGCTCACGGTGAGCGCCAGGATGGGCCGGATCCTCGGTGACGGGGGAGCCGAGGACATCCTCGCCGAAGCGCTCGCCCTGCCCGCGCCCGAAGTGCCGCTGGTGATGCGCAACGCCCCCCAGTACCTCGCGGTCCGCCACGCCCTCTTCGATGACCGGCTCACCGACGCGCGCGAGCAACTCCTGACCCTGCTACCGGCCGTGGAGCGGACCGGCTCCAGCGAGGACGTCTTCGAGGTCCTACGCAGCCTCACCGAGGTCGAGCTCCGCCGTGGACGCTGTGCCGCCGCCCTCGGCCACTCCCGCCGAGCGGTGGACCTGACCATAGAAGCCGGCCTCTCACCGGGGCCCGCCTGGTACGTGGCGGCCCTGGCCGAGGCGACCGGAGGTAGTTTCCGCCGCGCCGTGAGCTATGCGCGGCGCGGCGTCCAGGCTTCTGAGGAGGAACAGGACCAGGTGTTCCTCTCCCGCAGCCTGTACGCCCTGGGCATGGTCGAACTGGCCATGGGGGAGACCACACGGGCCGTCACCACCCTGCGACGGGTCGCCGATTCGGAGGCTGCCCAGCAGGTGGTGGACCCCTCGATCCTGCGGTGGCACGGTGAACTCGCCGAGGCACTGGTGGCCGCCGACCAGACCGACCAGGCGGCCCGGCTCATCGACGAGGTCCGCGAGGTCGCTCAGGACCTCGGTCGGGACACCGTGGTCGCCGCTCTGAACCGGGCGCACGGGATGTGCCTGGCCGTGCGGGGCGAGACCGACACCGCCGTCGGGCTGCTCCAGGACACCGCGGAACGTTTCGCCGTGCTGGAGCTCCCGGTGGAGCGGGGGCGCACCCTCCTCACCCTCGCCCGGGTGGAACGGCGCCGACGCAGGAAGGCGCCGGCCCGCCGGGCGCTCCAGGCGGCGGCGGAGGTGTTCACCCAGTGCGGGGCCAAGCCCTGGGCGGAGCTCGCCGTGGACGCCCCGGCCCGCGCGGAGACCACCGGCCGGGCCAATCATCCCGCCACCGCGGCACTGACCGAGGCCGAGGCGCGCCTGGCCCTGCTCGTCAGTGAAGGAGCCAGCAACCAGGAGGCGGCGGCGATGCTCTTCCTCAGTGTGAAGACGGTGGAGGCGCGCCTGACCCGGATCTACCAGAAGCTCGACGTCCGCTCCCGGGCTCAGCTGGCGACCGCCCTTCGGGCCCGCTGAAGGGGCCATTCGCCGCGGGCTCCCCGCGCGGCCCGACCCCGGGCGAACCATCCGGCGGCCACCATGGCGCCCGCGAGGGCGTAGGCGACGGTACCCGTACCTCCTCCCAGCCAGCGTGCGCTCACGTAGGCCGCGACGCCGGCCACCGCCACGCCGAGCCACTCCCAGCGGCCGTCCAGCGCGACCAGGGCGACGAGGAGCAGCGCGTACCAGGAGTAGCCCGGGGTCAGCAGCAAGAACGCCGAGCCGGTCACGGCCAGTGCGCCACGCCAGGGACGCAGCGGATCGCCCCGCCACAAGACGTGCCCCACCACCAGGGCCAGCACCAGCAAGGTGGCCGGCAGCGCCCAGTCGTCGGGCAGGACCAGCCTCAACAGCGCATAGCGGCCCTTGGCGGAAGCGTCCTCGTAGCCCTCCTCCTTGACGTAGCCGCCCAGGAAGCCGAAGACGGAGCCGCGTGAAAGCAGGACGTACGGGACGTACAGCAGGCCGACGACGGCGGCGGCGGGCAGCAGCACGGCCGCGGCCCGGCGCAACCGGTCAGCCCACGTCCGGGTTCCGGCGCGGAGCCCGGACAGCACGCCCGACAGGGCGCCCGGCAACAGGACCGCCGGCAGCATCTTCGCGGCGATCGCCAGACCGAACAATGCACCGCCGGCCAGCCGGTGACGCACCACCACGCCGAGGGCCAGCACCGACAACAGCACCGCCAGCACGTCGGCGTGGGCGTTGTTCACCGCCTCCACGGGAACGGCCGGGCACCAGCCCCAGTACACGGCGCTCCGAGGATCCCCGCGGCGCCGGAGCACCAACAGCAGCGCCCCCGTCACGCCGACGGCGAGCAGCGCGCCGCCCACCTGCGGAGGCTTGTGCCGGGCATCGGCGGGGGAGAGCGACTGCACCAGCAGGAACCAGCCCTCCGCCAACGGCGGGTAGATCGTGTGCACCTGCGGACGATTGATTCGGGTGCACACCCCCGCGCCCACCGGGGCACGGTCCGGCCCAGCGCACTCGGGGCCCCGCGGGAACAGCCAGTCTTCGCGCAGGTCGACCAGGGCCGGATCGGCCGGCGCGTAGTCATAGGGCGAATGACCAGCCGCCTGCACCCTGCCGTCCCACACGTAACGGTAGGAGTCGGTGCTGGTACGAGGACCTGCTACCAGGCCCGTCGCCGCCACCAGCACCGAACCCAGCAGGATCAGCGGCACCGCCCGTCGCACCGGCAGCCGCCACACCGCGTAGGCGGCGGCGGCGAACAGCAGCCAGGCAGCCGCGTACCAGCAGCTCAAGCCAGCCGGGTCGCGGTGGTACCCGTCCTTTCGGACGGTGGCGACGAGCACGGCCGTCAGCGCGGTGAGCAGCACGGCCACGAGGACCGTGCGGCGAACGGTTGACGGCCCCCCTCCGTCAGCGGGAGCGGCGGTGCGGACCGGGGCGGGGGCCGGGATCGGCAGCGGAGTTCTGGTGCGGCGGAACATGGCCCCAGACTGGCAGCGCATCTCAGCGGAATCCGCCGGACACGGCCCACCGTCCGCGTTTCGTAAGGTGTCGAACCGCCCGCCGGGGCGGACTCGGCGGTGTCATGGGGACATGAGATTTTCTGGTCGGTTGCACGACCCCCGTACCGCCACCGCGCTCGGCCGCCTGCTCGGAGCAGCCTTTGCCGTGTGCTTCCTGACCGGCCTGATCAGCCATTACCTCCAGCAGCCGCCCAGCTGGTTGGCCGGCCACCTGCCGGCGCGTCCCGTCTGGGGCTACCGGATCACCCAAGGGCTGCACATCGCCTGCGGGCTCGCGGCGATCGTCCTGCTGCTTGCCAAACTGTGGACCGTCTACCCGCGGCTCTTCATCTGGCCCCCGGTCCGTTCGGTGCGCCACGGGCTCGAACGGCTCTCCGTGGCGCTGCTGGTGGCCTCCGCCGTCTTCCAGGTCCTCACCGGGCTGTTGAACATCGCCGAGTGGTACCCCTGGCCGTTCTCGTTCGTGCCCGTGCACTTCGCCGTGGCCTGGGTGGTGGCCGGATCGATCCTGCTGCACATCGCCGTCAAGGCCCCCGAGATCAGGGACCACTGGAGCCGGCGCTCGCCCGGGACCCTCGCTCTCCCGGCAGCCGACGCCCCGGACCGGCGTTCGCTGCTGCTGGGAGTCGGCGCGGCCGTCGGCGCGGTGACCCTGACGACCGTGGGCCAGTCCTTCACCCCACTGAAGGACCTCGATCTGCTCGCGCCCCGCAATCCCGACTACGGCCCGCAGGGCCTGCCCGTCAACCGCACCGTGGCCGCCGCCGGCATCAGTGCCTCGGCCCTGCGCGACTGGCGCCTGGAAGTGGTCGGCCCCACCCCGTACGTCCTCACGCTCGACCAACTCGCGGCGCTGCCCCAGAACGAGTCCCGGCTACCGATCGCCTGCGTGGAAGGCTGGAGCGTGAACGCGCACTGGAGCGGGGTGCGCATCCGCGACCTCCTCGACCGGGCGGGAGCCGCCCCCGACGCGGCACTGCGCGTGGTCTCCCTGGAGACCCGGGGCGCCTACCGGGTCATGGAGATGGGGCGTACCTACGCCCGTGACCCCAAGACGCTCCTCGCGCTCCGCCTCAACGGCCAAGTGCTCTCGCCCAGTCACGGATACCCCGCCCGGATCATCGCGCCCAACCGTCCCGGAGTCCTACAGACCAAGTGGGTCACACGCCTGGAGGTGCTGTGAACAGCAAGACCACCCCCGATCACCGCCCCGCCCGAGGCCTGCGCCTGACGCTCGGCGCCCTCGGCATCGTGCTGATCGCCATCGGCGTCAAGCAGGTGCTGGTACAGCCAGATCCCTGGGAGGTCGGCCTCTGGCTCGGCGGAGCGCTCGTTCTGCACGATGCCCTGATCGCCCCGTTCATCCTCGCCGTGGGCCTGCTCATCGTGGGTCTGGCCCGGACCCGCGGTGTGGTGCGCGGAGCGCTGGCGGCCGGCGGGGCGGTAGTGCTGATCACACTTCCGTTGCTGCTGCGCCCCGGCGCCCCGCCCAATCCCTCCGCGCTGCCGCTGCCCTACGGCCGCAATCTGGCGCTGGTGCTCGCAGCCATCTTGCTGATCACCGCGTTGGTGGTCGTCATGAACCGGCTGAGGTCCCGTCGTACCGGCAGCTGAGGCCCGCGCCCCAGCTCCACGAAGTGCCTTCCCTGCACCGTCCACTGACGCAGCGTCCCCCAGCCGGACGCCTCCGCGTGGGCGTGCAGGGCACGCACCCCCACCCGAGCCCACTCGAACGGCGCACCTCGGCTGCCGTGCCCGTCCACGACCCGGACCTCACAGCGTTCGTCCACCTCCAAGGCCGCGCACTCGGCGATCAGCACCCCGCCTGGTGCGGTCACCGCCGCCATCCGGCGCAGCAGAGCGGTGGGATCACCGCCGATCCCGATGTTCCCGTCGATCAGCAAGCTGGTGTCCCAGCGACCCTCCCCGGGCAGCGGATCGAAGACCGAGCGGCACAGGGCGCTGGCCCCGGACCGCACGGTCCGGGCCACCGCCTCCGGGCTGACGTCGATCCCCAGGGCGCGGTGGCCGCGAGCGGCCAATGCCGCCACCAACCGGCCGGGCCCGCAACCGATGTCCAGCACCGCCCCGCGGCACCGCCCGAGCACGCTCCAGTCAGCCGTATCGGGGGCCTCGCACCAGCGCTCCACCTCCAGGGGCAGCAGCCAGCCGTCCGACCGGCGCAGGAACAGCGGACCCCTGCCCGCCCGCAGGGCGTCGTTGTACGGATCCGCGCGCCATGCGGCGCCCGGACCGCCCTCGCGGGTGTCGAGCGCGTTCATACGCCCACCGCCGGTGCCAGTTGTCCGAGCAGGGCGCCGAAACGCCCGTGCGGGGCCAACGCCGCCACTTCCAGGGCGTCCTGTGCCGTGTCCACGTCGCGCAGCTCGGGCAGCCGTCCCACGCGCAGTCCCGCGGAGTGCAGCCGCTCGTACTGCAGTGCTCCGGTCTGCGGCAACGACATGGGGACTCCGCGCAGCAGCGCCGGGTCGGGGGCGGCGAGCCCCAGGGCCCAGAAGCCGCCGTCCGTGGCCGGGCCGAACCAGGCGTCGTGCTCCTGCCAGGCCGTGGGGCCCAGCGCGGGAGCCAGGAGCTGCGGGCTCACCTGAGGGGTGTCCATCCCGATCAGCAGCGCGGGGCCCTCGCAACCGGCGAAGGCAGCCGCCAAGCGCTGGTCGAGCGTCCCGGCGCACTGCGGGACCACCTCCACGCCGGGCGGCAGCCAGGGCCCGGCGCACCCGTCGAGTACCAGGGCGCAGCGGTCGGCCCCCGAGGCGGCGACCACCTCAAGGGTGTCCGCGAGAGCGGCCTCGGCCAGCCGTGCCGCCTGTGACGGTGTGAAGGGCGGGGTGAGCCGGGTCTTCACGCGGCCCGGCACCGGTTCCTTGGCGATGACGAGAACAGTGGTCACCGCCCGCCCCCCGAGGTCGCCGTCCGGGCACCGCCGGTCGACACCACAGCCGCCGGACCGGCGGCGTCCAGCACGGCGCGCATGTCCCGCACCGCCTGCCAGGTCCCCCGCCAGGTCCCGGTGACCTTGGACTTGCCGGAGCGGGGCAGATAGGGCACGTCGACCTCCCGCACCCGCCAGCCGGCTTCACCGGCCCGAACCACCATCTGTAGGGGGTAGCCACTGCGCCGGTCGGTCAACGCCAGCCCGACGAGGGCTTCCCGGCGCGCCGCCCTCATCGGCCCCAGGTCGCGCAGGTTCAGACCGGTGCGCCGGCGCACCATCCGGGCCAGCGCCAGGTTGCCGGCGCGGGCGTGCACCGGCCAGGCTCCCAGCGTCCGAGGCCGACGACGACCCAGTACGAGGTCGGCGCCGCCGTCCGCGACGGTTCTGACGAATCCGGCCAGCAGACCGGGGTCGAGTGAGGCGTCACAGTCGCAAAAGCAGACGAACTCTGCCTCGGCCGCCATCAGCCCCGCATGGCAGGCGGCTCCGAACCCGCGCCGCGACTCGTGCACCACGGTGGCGCCCAGAGCACGGGCGATCTCCGCCGAGCCGTCGGTGGAGCCGTTGTCCACGACCAGGGCCCGCCACCCGGCGGGGATGCGGGCGAGCACCCAGGGCAGCGCCTCGGCCTCGTTCAAACAGGGAAGTACCACGTCTACGGTCACCTCCCCACCGTAGGAATCCAGGAGGGTCCGAAGTGCGATCCACACCTTACGAAACGCGGACGTCAGCCCGCGGGGGGCCATCGGCGCGCGACCGGTCACCCCATGAGATGGGAGGCTGAGCCTATGAACAGCAGCGCCCCGCACCCACAGCAGGCCGCGGGCGGCCGGATCCTGGTCGTCGACGACGACCCGACGGTCGCCGAGGTCGTCAGCGGATATCTCGAACGGGCCGGCTTCCTCGTGGAGCAGGCCGCCGATGGTGTCGCCGCCCTGCACAGCGCCGCCCGTGGCCGACCGGACCTCGTCGTGCTCGACCTCATGTTGCCCGGGGTCGACGGCTTCGAGGTGTGTCGCCGCCTCCGTGCCCAGCGGCCCGTCCCAGTGATCATGCTCACCGCGCGCGGGGACGAGGACGACCGCATCGCCGGACTGGAGCTGGGCGCCGACGACTACGTCACCAAACCCTTCAGCCCCCGCGAACTCGTTCTGCGGGTGGAGTCCGTGCTGCGCCGCAGCCGAGGGGAGGGCGGCGAGCCGGGAGCCGGGCCCACTGCCACCCGGCCGCTGCGGGCTGCGGGTCTGAGCCTGGACCCCCGGACCCGCCGGGCGGAACGGGACGGGCAGGAACTCGCGCTGACCCTGCGGGAATTCGATCTGCTCGCCCACTTCCTGACCCACCCCGGCCGGGCCCACACCAGGGAAGAGCTGATGCGGCACGTATGGGGCTGGGAGTTCGGTGACCTGTCCACGGTGACCGTCCATGTACGCAGGCTCCGAGGCAAGATCGAGCAGGACCCGGGCCAGCCCCGGCTCATCCAGACGGTGTGGGGCGTCGGGTACCGCTTCGAACCGGAGGCCGTGCCGACCACGCCCGAAGACACCGCGCAGCGGCCGGAAGCGGGCGCCGCATGAAGGACCTGCTGCTGATCGCCGCCTTCGCCTTCGCCGGTGCCACCTGCGCGGGTCTGCTCGGTGCGTTGGCCCTGCGAGCGGTGCGTCGACGCTCCGTCGCCGTATCGCTCGCCGTCGTGGCCGCTGTGGCCGTCACCGCGATGCTCGCCGGTACCCTCGCGGTCGCCCAGGCGATGTTCTTGTCCCCGCACGACCTCAAGGTCGTCACTCTGGTCGTCGCGATGGCTGCCGTGGTCTCGCTGGCCACCGCCCTCCTACTGGGCCGCTGGGTGGTGGCCCGCAGCCGGGACCTGGCGCTCGCCGCCCGTGACTTCGGCGACGGCGGGAGCTTCGCGGCGCCCTTGGCCCCCGCCACCGCCGAACTGTCCCACCTGTCAAGGGAACTCGCCGCCACCAGTGCCAAGCTCGCGGCCTCAAGGGAACGGGAGCGGGCTCTTGAATCCTCGCGGCGTGAACTGGTGGCCTGGATCTCGCACGACCTACGAACGCCACTCGCGGGCCTGCGGGCCATGTCAGAGGCGTTGGAAGACGGCGTGGTCGCCGACCCGACCCGCTACCACCGCCAGATCCGTACCGAGGTGGACCGGCTCAACTCCATGGTCGGTGACCTCTTCGAGCTCTCCCGCATCCACGCTGGGGCGCTCGCGCTGACCACCAGCCGTATGTCGGTGTACGACCTGATCGGTGACGCGCTCTCCGGTGCCGACCCGCTGGCCCGGGAACACGGCGTGCGGCTCGTGGGCGAGCCGGTGGCCGCCGTACCGGTCGAGGTGGATGGCAAGGAAATGACCCGGGTGCTGGCAAACCTGCTGGTCAACGCCATTCGTCACACTCCTGCCGACGGCACCGTCGCGGTCGCCGCCGAGCGCAGCGCGGACGGGGTGGTGGTGTCGGTGACCGACTGCTGCGGGGGAATCCCCGACGAAGACCTGCCGAGGGTCTTCGACACCGGATGGCGCGGCAGCGAGGCCCGGACCCCTCCGGCCGGAGCCGGCCTCGGCCTCGCCATCGTGCGGGGCATCGTCGAGGCTCATGCTGGTCGCGCCGATGTGCGCAACGTACCGGGGGGTTGCCGCTTCGAGATCGTGCTGCCGACCGCGGACGCCGCGGCGTAGGGGGCACCCCCTACGCCGCGGCGGCCCCGGTGGCGGGGGCGCGGGGTGGCCGTAGGGCGGGGTCGGAGCCGACGGGGGGGGGCGGGGGGGCGGGGACGCGGTGGCCCG
>NZ_JBIAGC010000018.1:0-19941 GCF_042869595.1 Streptomyces sp. NPDC006879 | reverse complement strand
TCCACTTCCCCCGGCATCTCGGATTCCGCCGTCCCCCCCCCCGCCCGCGCCCCGCGCGCCCCCCCCCCCCCCCCCCCCCCCCCCCCCCCCCCGCCCCCTCCGCCACGGATTGCCCTACGGGCGGGGACGTCGACACCCGCGCTCGCCGGGTGCGAGCTCACGCAGAGCCCGCTCTCGTCAGGCGTTGCTGGCGAGCTCGACGGCGCTCGCTCGCTGGCCGGCCCGTGCGAACTCCGTCATTCCGGTGACGAAATCGACCTGCGGGCGCCACCCCAGGTCCTTCGTCAATCGCCGTGAGTCCGCGGTGACGTGCCGTACGTCCCCCAGCCGGAACTCGCCCGTCACCACTGGCGCGGGCCCGCCGTGGGCCGCGGCGAGCGCCCCCGCCATCTCCCCGACCGTGTGCGGTTCGCCGCTGCCGGTGTTGTAGGGGACGAGCCGGCCCCGCTCCAGGCCGCAGACGGCTTCCAGGGCCACCACGTTGGCCGCGGCCACGTCGCGGACATGGATGAAGTCCCGGCGCTGCGCACCGTCCTCGAAGACCCGCGGAGCCTCTCCCCGGGCGAGCGCAGACCGGAAGAAGGAGGCCACCCCCGCGTAGGGGGTGTCGCGCGGCATGCCCGGTCCGTACACGTTGTGGTAGCGCAGGGCTACCGCACGACCGTCCACGGCACGGGCCCAGGACCCCACGAGGTGCTCCTGGGCCAGCTTGGTGGCGGCGTAGACGTTGCGGGGATCGGTCGGCGCGTCCTCGTCCACCAGCCCGGGCACCAGATCGGCTCCGCAGTTCGGGCAGCGTGGTTCGAACCGACCCGCCGTCAGATCGGCGGTGGCCCTCGGTCCAGGACGTACCTGTTCGTGCCGCGGGCACAGGTAGCGGCCTTCGCCGTAGACCACCATGGAGGCGGCGAGGACCAGGTGGCCAACCCCGCACTCGGCCATGGCGGCCAAGAGCACCGCCGTTCCCAGGTCGTTGCAGCTGACGTACTCAGGCGCGTCGGCGAAGTCCTTCCCCAGTCCGACCATGGCTGCTTGGTGACAGACGGCGTCCACACCGCGCAGTGCGGTCCGCACGCCGTCGAAGTCACGCACGTCGCCGCGGAGCAGCTCCGCTCCGCGAAGCTCCGGTGCGCCGCCCGGGTGGGCCGTGGGCAACAGGGCGTCCCACACGAGCGGCTCGTGGCCCCGCTCCCGCAACGCAGTGACGATGTGCGAGCCGATGAAACCGGCTCCTCCTGTGACAAGTACGCGCATGCGGGGGACGTTACGGAACCTCGGGTCGTTGTGGGGGTTCCCGCGCCCGACGTAAGACTTCCGTCACCGTCGTTGGGGCCCTGCGGCAGGTTGCGACGTGTGGTTCGGGTCAGTGCGCGGTGGGGGCGGGGCGCAGCACCAAGAGACCCGGCGCGCAATCGGGTGAAGACGGGGCGTGGGCGAGCAGCTCCGAGCCGACGCCCTTGGTCGCCAGTTCACGCCGCAGGAAGTCCACGGCCACCGGCCCGCGGCAGCCCGGCACCGACAGCAGTGCCACGCGTACCTGGCCGGTCGGCGCGGTGACCCGGGTCATCTCCAGCAGTGCCCTGACCGGGTCTTGCGGCCCACGGAGACCGATCAGCGGGGAGACCGAGACGGTGAGCACGAAACGTCCGTCGGGGAAGGGGAGGTGGCCCGGTGAGCCCGGGAGGTACCCGCGCCGGTGGCAGGAGCTTCCAGCCCAATCCCTGGCGTAGTCCCGGAGGAAGTTCCGACCGGGGCCGGTGCGCGCCTCATCGAAGACGCGCTCCAGCGTGCGCGGGGGCAGGCGGTAGGCGGGGTCCGCGCTGGTGACGTCCGAGCCGAGCCCGCGGGCCTCGACCCCGAAGGAGGAGGCGCCGCTCGGGCAGTCGAGTACCGGTCCTGCCAGGAGGGCCTCGTCGGTCAGGCGCAGCGGTCTGCGGTACGCGGCCAGAGTCCTGACACGTGACATTGCCGTGTGGAACTTGAAATTGCGCTCCATCCGGTGGCAGTGAGCCAAGGTGCTTGTACCCTCCATGTCCCCTCCATCCTCCAGTCCCCACATCTTTCCCCCTCGCGCTCAACAGTCGATAAATAGACCCTGACAGCGAGAGCTCCACGATGTCCGGCCACCGGAGAGCCGAAGCGTTCCAGCCCCCCGGCAGTGCCTGCGAAGCGCGGGAAAGGCGGCTCGCCCCGGGTTCCCAGGAGCTCCCCCCAGGGCATCCCGCCCGGGACCGAGCCCCGCGCTGACCCCGACCTTCGTACAACGCTCACCAGGGCCCCAGGTCCGTCCTCCTCCCAGGAACGCGCCGGTTCACCGTGCCACCACACGCCGTCGGGAGACCCGTTCACGTCCCCACCGATCCGCTTCGCAGGCTCCCGGACTCCGGTTCACGAACCACTCGGCGGTTGTCCTGATCGCCGGGATCCGTTCTACTACTGCCCACGTCCCGCACCGTGGGGGACGGCTCGGGGAGGGAAGAGCACCATGAAGGCGGAGAGTTCCGGAAGCAGGCGGAAACCGGACGGCCGGGCCGAAGGCCACCGGTCCGGCCACCGTGCCCAGCCCGCCTCGCACCGCCAGCACGGGAGTCGTCGCGGCCGTCGCACCCTGGTCGTCTCCCTGGCGTCGGCCTTCTTGATCCTCGGCATCAGCGCGGCCACCGGAATAGCGTGGGACCCCTTCTCCGTCTCCGGTGGTTCCAAGGCCCAGGCCCCACAGATCGGCCAGCCCTGGTCGGTCACCCCGTCCGGCCGGACGCCCGCCACCCGCTCCGAACCGCCGACGACCATTCCGTCGGCGACCGCGCTGGCCCGCCCCACGCCGGCCCCGGTCGAGCCGCCGACCACCCCAGGCGGCGGGATGGCCACTGACCCGAAACCTGCGTCCGCCGCCCTCCCCTTCGACATGCCCTCCGCCAAGACGCTGCGGGGGAGCCGACGACTGGTCTTCGCCCACTACTTCACCCCCTATCCGCTCTCGCTCGACAACGAACCCTCGGAACGCGACTACTACACCCGCAACTACCTGCAACCAGGCGGCGAATCGGGCAAGCACGAGCGCTACGGCGGCCTGCTGCGCGACCGCCCCCTGCCGGTCGCCCCCAAGTCGGGGGACTGGGAACTGGCGAACCTGCGAGAGGAGGTCCGCACCGCACGGGCCGCCGGAATCGACGGGTTCAGCCTCGACCTGCTCTCCCTCACCGGGAAGAACTGGGAGCGGTCCAACGAACTGCTGGACGCGGCGGCTTCGGTCGACCCCGCCTTCAAGGTCATGTTGATGCCGGACATGACCTCGCTACGGGCCGACCCGGTGGCCCTCGCCGACGCCCTCGCTCGCCTCGCGGCCAAGCCCGCCGCCCATCGACTCTCCGACGGACGCCTGGTGGTGTCCCCCTTCAAGGCCGAGGCGCAGGACGTCGGTTGGTGGAAGCAGATGCTCGACCGTATGCGTCAACAGCATCGCATCGAGGTCGCCTTCGTTCCCCTGTTCCTCGACTACGGTTCCCATTCAGGGGAGTTCAGCCCGATCAGCTACGGTTTCTCCGACTGGGGCAGCCGGAGCTACACCGGTCAGGAGGGCGGCACCTCCGACGCCCGCCGGGCGCACTCCGCTGGAAAGATCTGGATGCAACCGGTCTCCGTCCAAGACGCGCGACCCAACCAGGGGATCTACGACGAGGCGGGCAACACCTCGACCCTGCGTTCCTCCTGGAAGCACGCCATCGACGGCGGCGCCGACTGGGTGCAACTCACCACCTGGAATGACTACTCCGAGGGCAGCCACTTCGCTCCCTCCCTGCACAACGGGTACGCCTACCTCGACCTCACCTCGTACTACCTGAGCCGCTTCAAGACCGGCAAGTGGCCCAAGGTCGTGCGGGACACCGTCTATCTCAGCTCCCGCACGCAGTTCGCCCACGCGACACCAGTGGGGGCGCAAGACCTGGTCATGCGACCGCGGGAGGGCACGGCGACCCCCCGCGACAAGGTCGAGGTGCTGAGCTTCCTGACCGCCCCCGCCACCCTCCGCACCACCACCGGGCAGGTCAAGTCCAGTCACCGTGCCCCGGCCGGTCTCCACGCCGAGCTCCTGCCCCTTCGGACCGGCACGAGCTCCGCCCAGTCGGAACGGCAGGGGCGGGTCACGGCCCGGGTGGAGTTGCGCTACCCCGTGCGGGATTCCGTCAAGGTCCAGGATCTCCAGTACTACGCTGCCACCAGCGGCCGCTGAGTGCCCAGCCACTGGGCGGACCAACGGGAGGCGAGGGCGCTCCTCGCAGGTGGGTGCGGCAGGATGAGGCCATGCCCGCACACCTCGCCCTGATCAGTCTCCTCGTCCACGACTACGACGAGGCCGTCGAGTACTACACCAGAGCCCTCGGCTTCGAGCTGGTGGAGGACACCCCTCGGGAGGACGGCTCCCGATGGGTGGTGATCCGGCCGCGGGGGGCCGGGGCCGCAGCACTCCTGCTGGCACGGGCCAAGGACGCGCGACAGCGAGAGCGTGTGGGCGATCAGTGCGGTGGCCGGGTGGGCTTCTTCCTGCACACCGACGACTTCGCCGCCGACCACGCCCGCATGGCCAAGGCCGGAGTGCGTTTCCTCGAAGAGCCGCGTCACGAGCCCTACGGATCGGTCGCAGTCTTCGAGGACCTGTACGGAAACCGCTGGGACCTGATTCAGCCGGCGTGGCCCTAGCGGTGGCTACCTCCCGCGCAGCCGGGGCGCGCAGGAGGCCGCGTCCAACGCATGAGGGGCTTCCTCCACGAGATCGGCCAACTCCCGTGCCCAAGACGTCAGGCCGGGCAGGTCGAGGGAGTAGGGGTGCCGTGGGGTCCAGTCAGCCAGAACCGCTGCGCCGCGGCGCAGCAGGCGGGCACCGCCGGTCGCGTTCCCCCGGGCAGCGTGCGTGAGACCGACGGCCAGCTGGGCGAGCGAGCGCCACAGTCCCCGTTCGCTCTCCGGGCCTGATTTCCACGCGTCTTCGAACACCTCGTGCGCATGGAACGGGAGCCCCGCGTCCAACAGGCGTTGGGCATCGCGCACGGTCTCCTCCGGGGTGCGTAGCACGCCCTCGGGCTGTCGCTCCACGCCGGGGCTTCCGTACGGCAGCGGCCGTCCGAGCCCGTCGCGCGGTCGCGAGCTGCGAGCCCGCCCCTGTGGGTCTCGGTCCCGTGCCTCGCCCTGCGTCTCGTTGTGCTCCACACCTCCATCCTGCCCCGAGCGTCCCCGGGACGGTGCATGCCCTCACGTTTGGTAGTGTTCTTCTTGCACGCCGAGCCGAGGGGAAACCCCAGGCCAGCGGGCATCGGGACGTGGCGCAGCTTGGTAGCGCACTTGACTGGGGGTCAAGGGGTCGCAGGTTCAAATCCTGTCGTCCCGACTCGAAGGAGTCGTAGATCAGAGGCCGCATCGGATGGTTCCGATGCGGCCTCCAGGTCGTTCCGGGGGCGGGTGAGGTGCCGGGACGAACGACCGCGATGATCCTGCGGCATCAGCTGCCGCGATCCGGCACGCCCGTTTTCGTCTGCCCGGCGGCTGCCGCGCACCCGCCCGCCGGCCTCAGCGCCTCGCCCTGGAGCCCGACGCCGATCGGACTCGCCCAACCGAAGGCACCACCCCCATGAGTGTGTGCTGGCATCTGCCATGCGGCAGGGGCGGTGGGCGTCGTTCCTCGTCAACCCTGGCTGCGGACGGCGTCGAACGATTCACCGCCTTCTGCGCCAGGCGAGGGTGCGGAGGGGTCAGTACGCGGTGCCCATCGCTGCACGGACTTCGCCGAGCGTGGCCTCGGCGACCTCCCGGGCCCGTTCGTTGCCGGCGCGCAGCAGCCGGCGGAGGTAGCCGCGATCCTGCGCGTACAGGGCTCGGCGCGCCCGGATCGGCGCCAGGTGTTCGTTGACCGCTTCGGTGGCGGACTTCTTCAAGGCCGCCGCGCCTGCGTCACCGATGTCCGCGGCCACTTCCTGCGGGGTCCGGCCCTGACAGAGGGCGGTCAGAAGAAGGAGGGAGGCCACTTCGGGGCGAGCCGCCGGATCGTAGGCGATGTGGCGATCGGAGTCCGTCCGCGCGCCGCGGAGCAGTCGAGCCGTCTCATCGGAGCCGGCGGCCAGGGTGATGGCGTTGCCCCGGCTCTTGCTCATCTTCGTCCCGTCCGTACCGAGGAGGAGCGGGGCGTTGGAGAGCAGCGCTTCAGGCTCGGGGAACACCCCTTCGCGCTCTCCGTAGCGGTCGTTGAAGCGACGGGCCACGGTGCGGGTGAGTTCGAGGTGGGGGAGCTGGTCCTGCCCGACGGGGACGAGGTTGGCCTTGCAGCACAGGATGTCGGCCGCCTGGTGCGCGGGGTAGGTGAACATCAGGCCGCTCACCGTGGACTGTCGTGAGTAGGCGATCTCGTCCTTCACGGTGGGGTTTCGGCCCAGTTCGGCAACGGAGACGAGGCTGAGGAAGGGCAGCAGCAGTTGGTTGAGCGCAGGGACGGCACTGTGGGTGAAGATCGTGCTGTGGTCCGGGTCCAGGCCGATGGCCAGGTAGTCGAGCACCAGCTCCTCGACGTGTCCGCTCGGGTCGACTGCCACGTCACGGTCGGTCAGGACCTGGTAGTCCGCGATCACCACGAACATCTCCACACCGAGCTGCTGTAGACGCACCCTGTTACAAAGGGTGCCGAAGTAGTGGCCCAGGTGCAGTCTCCCCGTCGGGCGATCTCCCGTCAGTACGCGAAAGCGCCCCGGATTCCGTCGGACTTCCTCCTCCAGGGCCGCGCTGCGCGCTTGTGCGGTGGAGGGGTCCAGGGCTGTGCCCGGGGAGCCGGAAGGGCCTGCCGGGGTATGGGTCTCGATGGTCATGAGCTCTCCTGGTCTGGGTCGTCTGAGGCCGTCTGGACGGCGCAACCCCTGATCCAGGGCATACGAAAGGGCCGTCCCGTAGAACGGCCCCGGTCATGCAGGATTTTGTGGCCGCTCCTATGTGGAGCGCCACCAGTTCAGGCATGACGACTGCTGCATCCATGGAGGATACCCCGAAGCGAGAGGTCGGGTGTGCCCGATTTTCCGTGGCCCAACTGGGCTTCTTCTCCTCGCCCTTCTCGATTCTCAATCGAGCCGGGGGAGGCCGGCCGCGTCGGGCTGCTGCTCGGCCCAGATGGTCTTGCCGGTGGAGGTGTAGCGGGTGCCCCATTGCTGGGTGAGCTGGGCGATCAGGAACAGACCTCGGCCCCCTTCGTCGTCGTTGGCCGCGCGCCGCAGGTGCGGAGTGGTGTGTCCGCTGTCGGAGACCTCGCAGATCAGTGTCTGATCGCGGATCAGGCGGAGCTGGATGGGGCCGGCGGGAGCGTAGCGGATGGCGTTGGTGACCAGCTCACTCACCACCAGCTCGGTGGTGAACACCAGTTCTTCGAGTCCCCAGGCCGTGACCTGCGAGGCGACGGCGGCCCGTGCGGAGGCCACCATCTCCGGGTCGGCAGTGAGGTCCCAGACGGCGACCTGGTGGTTGCCCAGTACATGGGTGCGGACCAGCAGCATCGCCGCGTCATCATCCGAGGCCGAGGGCTGGAGCATCTCCACCACCCGGTCGCACAGCTCGTTCAAGGGACGGGTGTGGTCCGCCAGGACGTGCCGCAGGGTGTCGAGTTGGTCGTCCAGGTCACGGTCGCGGGTGCGTACCAGACCGTCGGTGTACATCGCGATCAGTGAACCGGGTGGCAAGGTCATCTCCACCGACTCGAAGGGGAGCCCGCCCAGGCCCAGCGGCGGTCCGGCCGGGAGTTCGGGGAAGGAGGCCGCACCGCTGTCGGGGTCCACGATGGCCGGGAGCGGATGGCCGGCACGCGCCATCGCGCAGGCGCCCGTCACCGGGTCGTACACGGCGTAGAGGCAGGTCACGCCGAGCGCTTCGTCCTCGGGGACGCTTTCGCCCTCGATGAGGGTGACGGAGCGCTCGTTGGCGGCCTGTGCGACCAAGTCGTCGAGGCGGGACAGGAGTTCGTCGGGCGGCAGGTCGAGCCGCGCGAGGGCGCGGACGCTGGTGCGGATGCGCCCCATCGTTGCCGCTGCCCGCAGCCCGTGGCCGACCACGTCACCGACCACCAGCCCCACCCGGGTGCCGGACAGAGCGATCACGTCGAACCAGTCGCCGCCGACCCCCGCCCGGCTGTCGGCCGGCAGATATCGGTGGGCGAGGTCCACCGCGGACAGCCTGGGCAGGCTGCGCGGCAACAGGCTGCGCTGGAGCATGAGTGCCGCGGCGTGCTCCCTGGTGAACCGGCGGGCGTTGTCGATGCAGACCGCGGTACGGGCGACGAGTTCTTCGGCCACCGAGCGTTCCGAAGCGTCCAGCGGCCCGAACGGGAGCCGCCACACGAACGTGACCACACCGAGGATGGCCCCCTCCGCTCGCAGTGGCAGGGCCAGTTCGGCGCCTTCGCCCTGCGGCGCGGAGGGCCGGGTGGCCAACGTCGTGGGCGGGCCCCACACCCGGACCATGGGGCCGGTGGGCACGGCTCCGGGCATGGGCCGCTCGCCCTCCAGCACGGCCGTCAGCAGGTCGACGGTGACCTCGTCGGCGAACTGGGGAACGGCCACCGTCGACAGTTCCCGGGCGGTCTGGGCCATGTCCAAGGTGGTGCCGATGCCGGCGCCGGCACGGACGAGCAGGTCCAAGCGCTGTTGTGCCAGGTAGCGGTCGGTGATGTCCACCGTCTCCTCGCAGACGCCTAGTGTGGCACCGGCGGCGTCATGGAGCTGGTAGTAGGTGCAGGACCAGACGTGGTCACGCTGCGGGTCGACTCCCGGCCTGCCGCGGTAGTGGAGTTCGACCACGGTCTCTCCGGTGGCCAGGACGTCTCGCATGACCGCTTCCAGGGTGTCCGGGTAGCCCTCGGTGAGCACCACCCCGTGGGTGACCATGTCGTCGGGGCCGATCCCGGCGTACTGCAACGGGCCCATCTCCACGTTCAGCGCCTGGTTCGTCCACACCACCCGTAGGTCCTGGTCGTAGATGGCCAGCCCGACCGGGGACTGGGTGGCCAGGCCGCGCAGCATCGCCTGCTGGGCCTCCCAGTGCTCCACCTGAGTCGTCCGGGCCATCACCAACAGCCGGGAGGGGCCGTCCTTTGGGGGGCACAGGCGGTGTAGTGAAGCAGTGACCCGCACGGTGTGGCCATCGCGGTGGCGCAGGTCGAGGATGCGACGGTCGAAGTCAGTGGCCACCTCGGGAGGGGTGTCGGCGGCGCTCAGCGCGGCGAGCGGACGGCCCATCACCTCGGAGTCCGAGTGGCCCAGCAGCGTCTCGGCGGTGGGGCTCCAGCCGAGCACGAGACCTGCGTCGTCGAGGACCGCCGTGGCCGCCCGCGAGAGGTCGAAGGGACCGGGCAGGCCGGTCTCTCCGGTCATGTCCGGGGTACTCATGGCGCCTGCCAGCGCGCGGCGAGGAGCAGCGCGATGTCGTCGGGACGGTCCAGGGTCTGTCCGGCCTCGCTGATCAGCCGGTCCGCGGTGGTGGCCAGGGAGGCCGGCAGGGCTTGGGCGAGGGTTCGCCTCAGGTGCTCGATGCCCTCGTCGATGTCGACGCCGGGATTCTCGACCAGCCCGTCGGTGAACAGCGCCAGCACGTCTCCCGGTGCCAGGTGTAGTTCGGTCACGGGGTAGGTGGCTTCGTCGGCCACCCCGAGGACCACGCCGCCCGGCAGGTCGAGCACCACGGTGTGGCCGTCCGGGTGACGCAGTAGCGGCTGTGGGTGTCCGGCGCGCACGGCCTGGGCTGCTCCGGTTCGAGGGTCGAGGAGGATGTAGCAGCAGCTGGCGAACTGACCGGGGTCGAGGTCGATGAGCAGCCGGTTGGTACCGCTGATCACCGCTTGGGGGTCGCTGCCGCTGAGCGCGAAGGCGCGTACTGCACTGCGTAGTTGACCCATGGTCGCGGCGGCGGCAACCCCGTGGCCCTGAACGTCGCCGATGACGAGGGCGAGCAGCCCGCGACCGGTCTCGATCACGTCATACCAGTCCCCGCCGACCTCCATGGTCTGCGTTCCGGGCAGGTAGCGGCCTACGGTGTCGACGTGCTGGAGCACCGGGAGGCGGTGCGGCAGCAGGGCTGACTGCAGTCCGCGGGCGACCGCCGACTCGGTGTCGTAGCGCTGCGCCCGCTGGAGCGCCTGGGCGATCAGCCCGGCGAGGGCGGTCAGGACGGTGCGCTCCTCGGGGCTGAAACCGCGCGGTCGGTCGAAGCCCAGGATGCAGGACCCCACGGGGCGGCCCGAGGCGATGAGGGGGAGGAAGGCACGGGCTCCGATGTTGGAGTCCAGCGGGATGCCCGGATAGGCGGCTGCCAGGTGCTCCATGGACTCGAAGAAGATGGGACGCCCGCTGGTCAGCGTCTCCACGCCCGGTAGTTTGGCGTCCAGCCCCACTCCGTCGAAGCGGTTCAAGAACCCCTGGGGGAAGCCGGTTTCCCAGGCGAGATACAGGTGCCGGTCGTTGAGGAGGTAGATGGCCAGCTGCCGGCCGCCGAAGGCGGGTAGCAGTTCGTCGGTGACCACTGCGGACACCTGGCGGGCGGTGACGGCTTCGGTCAGGGCGATGGCCAGTGCCACGGGGCGGTAAAGAGCGCTGGCCCGGTCGGCGGGAGAATCGGTTCCGTCGCCGGGCTGTGTGATCGTCCCGGGCGCGTAGGCCGGGTGCTCAGCGGTGGCCAGCGTCGCGGTCAGCCCCTCTCGGCCGGGGTAGAGGGAGACCGACAACCATTCGGAGGTACCGCGCCGGGCCAGGAAGTGCACTGGTTCCGAAGTCAGCAGGACCGAGCGGAAGTGGTCCTCGTAGGCGGGGTGCGCCAGCCAGGGCAGGGCGTCCCACAGCGCGTGGCCCAGCAGTTCGCCGCGCGGGGTTTCGAGGAGCTGGACGGCGCTGTCGTTCGCGTAGGTGATGAGGCCGAGGCGGTCGGCGGCGACGATGGGCTGGGGCAGCAGATCGGCCGCGGTCGCACCGGTGCGACCGTCGGCGAGGTCGCCGAGATCCATGAGGAGGCCGGTCAGCCGACGGGCCGGATCGGACTCGCCGAGCGGGGCGAAGGGCGGGTCGACCCACAGTTCGAGTACGTAGGGGCGTCCGGCTGGGCCCCTTACGCCGATGCGGTGAACGTGGGACGCAGGGGAGGGGTTGGCGGCGGCGACGGCGGTGGGCTCCACGCCGGCTCTGCGCGCGGCGCCCTGCTCGGGCACCGGTGTGCTGGCGGCCACCTTGGCCTCGGGGTTCTCGGGTTCGTCCACGCCGGGTTCGTCCACCTCCGGTTCACCGGTTTCGCGTTCCCCGAGTTCCCCGGAGGGCGGTCGGGCCGCATCGGTGGCCTGGCGGGCGGTGGCCCACAGGCCGAGTACGTCGTCCGGGAACCAGTGTGCGGTCAACGCGTCGATGGTGCCCGGGGGGCGTGCGGGGTCGCTCCCGATGAGCGTGCACAGACCGGCGTCCACCGCGACGGCCCCACTGTCCAGGTCCCAGGCGAAGCGGCCGGTTCGGGCGGGTGGAGTACCCGGCGCGGGTAGTCGGACCGAGACCGGTGGGCCGTCCCAGCGCACCGGTGTGCCGGCCGAGGCGAGCTGGTCGAGGTCGTCGGCGAGTCCTGATGCGATGCGGTGCAACCGCAGCTGTTCGGCGGTCACGACCGGCGAACCGGGGCGGGCCGGGCCGACGGTCACCAGCACCCCGAACTTGTCCGGACCGCTGAACACGGGCATGTAGTGCGAGCCGAAGGGGTACGGAAGGCTGGCCATCAGCTGGGGGAAGCGGCGCATCCCCTCTTCCGCGTTGGCCAGGTGGATGGCGTGGCCCGTCCGGTAGGTCTCGGCGATCGGGAAGGGGCGATTGGCGTGCATCCGCCACCAAGGGCGAAAGAGCGGGCCGGGCAGGCCGATGAGAATGGCCAGACGCAGGAGTCCGCGGCTCTCCGAGCGCAGGTAGAGGGCGCCGGCGTAGCCGCCAATGGCGGTGATGGCGGCGGCTCCGGCCTGTGCGAGAACCCTCGGTAGCCCGTCGGGGACCTGGGCGATGCGGTGCGGTCTTTCCGTCATCGCCTCGCTCTCCGTCAACGGGGCGCGTCCGGCCACGCCGTACCAGCTCACACAGCCAGAATGCGCCGGGATGCGGTCCCACCGCATCTTCAGCGGACCGAGTGGCGGCTGGTGGAGCGGAAGTCCGGTGTATTCGGCAGGCCCGCCGTGGAGTGGGCCCTCGGGCGGGCCGTAGGGGGCGGTGCGTGGGACGGCCCTTCGCGGCTGCGGAGGGTTGGACGCCGGAGTGGCCCGCATGTGATGTGACGATGTCACATCACAAACCTTTCCATCACACGTGACATGTGAAATATTACCTGCGCTCTGATCGGTCCAACTCCCCGAAAGGAACCGAACGTTGCGCAGACTCATCGCGGTGGGTGCGGCGATATCCTTCGCCCTCCTGGCTGCTCCCGCACTGGCGGCGGCTCAAACCACGCCCCCCGCATCCGACCTCGCCGCACGGACCGCTTCCGCGGCTCAGCCAGACGGACCCCGGCACGCCGCCGCACCCCCTCCGGCCCCGGCGGAGGCGCGGCGCCAGGCCCTGCGCCGCCAAGCGCTGGAACAGGTCGCCGCCGGGCGGATCAAGAAGCAGGCCCAGGGCCGGCTGCCGGGCCGCGTCAAGGTCGGCAGGGACTACGTCGAGCTCGCCCAGGAGCGCAAGGACAAGGTGTTCGTCATCCTGGCCGAGTTCGGGGACCAGGTCGACACCACCACGGAGTTCGAGGGCAAGCCACGCTTCGGCGGCACCCCCGGCCCGCGGCACAACGCCATCACCAAGCCCCCCAGGGCCGACAACCACACGGTCTGGCGCCGGGACTTCGACCGCTCCTACTACCAGGAGCAGTTCTTCGGGACCGCTCCCGGCGCCGTCAGCCTTCGCAACTACTACCGACTCCAGTCCTCGGGGCGCTACGACATGGACGGTCATGTCACCGACTGGGTGCGGCTGCCGTGGAACGAGGCGCGCTACGGCACGGACAACTGCTCCGAGCCCGGTCAGTGCCGCACCAACTGGGACATGATCCGAGACGCCACCAACGCCTGGTACTTCACCGAGCGGGCCAAGGGGCGCAGCCCGGCACAGATCAAGGCGCAACTGGCGGAGTACGACGTCTGGGACCGCTACGACGCCGACCACGACGGGAACTTCAACGAGCCCGACGGGTACCTGGACCACCTCGTGGTCGTGCACGCCGGCAAGGACCAGACCTGGGGCGGCGGAGCCCAGGGCACCGACGCCGTCTGGGCCCACCGCTGGTTCGCGTACTGGAACCAGGCGGGCACGGCAGGCCCGGAGGGCAACAAGGCCGGCGGTACCCCGGTCGGCGACTCCGGAATCTGGGCCGGTGACTATCTCACGGGGGGCGAGAACAGTGGCGCCGGCCTCTTCGCGCACGAGTTCGGCCATGACCTCGGCCTCCCCGACCTGTACAGCTTCGACGGTGACAACAGCGTCAACTTCTGGTCGCTGATGTCCTCCGGCTCCTACCTCGCCAAGGGCCGCAATACCACGGGCGACTTCCCCGGCGACCTCGATGCCTGGAGCAAGCTCCAGCTCGGTTGGCTCGACTACACGGAGGCCGACGCCGGGCGTCGTACCCGGGCCGTGCTCGGCGTCTCCTCGTACCAGACACAGGACCCGCAGGCCCTCCTCGTCCACCTCCCGCCGTCGAAGACCAGCACCGAACTCGTCGACCCCTACCAGGGCGCAAGCCAGTGGTGGAGTGGGACAGGCGACTACATGGACAACACCCTCAGTCGCGAGGTCGACCTGACGGCCCTCGCCGCCGGGGCGCAGGCGGCTCTGGACGCGCAGGTGTGGTTCGACATCGAGCAGGACTTCGACTACCTGACCGTGGAAGCGTCCAGCGACGGCGGCAGGCAGTGGGCGGCGCTGGCCGGAACCGTCGGCGGGGTGCCGATCCCCGAGAAGGGAGTCTCCGGAACCTCCGACAGCTGGGTCCCGCTCTCAGTGCCGTTGGGGCAGTTCGCCGGGCAAGTGGTGCAGCTGAGGCTCCGGGTGACCTCCGACAGCAACACGCACGGCAGGGGAGTCACCTTCGACGACATCAAGCTCACCGCCGACGGTCGTGAACTGCTACGTGACGGCGCCGAACAGGGTGCGGCCGGCTGGACTGCGCTCAAGTGGACCCGCACCGAGGGGCGGCACGGCATCGCCGAGCACCCCCGTGCCTACCTCGCCGAGAACCGCCGCTACACCGGCTACGGCCGCTACCTCAAGACGGGTCCCTACAACTTCGGTTGGAGCGCTGATCCGCAGCGGCCGGAGAAGAAGGACACCGTCGAGTTCTACCCGTACCAGCAGGGCGTGCTGATCTGGCTCTGGGACACCGCCTACAGCGACAACACCACCAGCTCCCACCCCGGCGCCGGCATGCTCCTGCCCATCGACGCCCGTCCGCAGGCCCTGCGGTACGCGGACGGGAGCCTCGTCAACGCCCGCGCCCAGACCTTCGACGCGCCGTTCTCGCTGCGGCCCAGCGACGAGCTGGTACTGCACCGGGGCGGGGTTGCGGCCCTCATTCCGCAGAGCCCGGCCGTGCCGGTCTTCGACGATCACACCGGCGTCTACTGGAACCCTGACCTGCCGCAGGTGGGGGTCAAGGTACCCGACACCGGTACCCGCATCACCGTGGTGAAGGAGGCGTCCGGGGGCCGCCGCACCACCCTCCAGGTCAGTACGTCCCCCTGACCACACCCGCATGCGGCCCTTTCCGCTGACCTGCCGGACCGCGGTCGGGGAATGGGTCGCATGCGGGTGCTACCCCGCACCGGAGAGGACCTTCAACCGATGCCTTGCCGGTCCGGCCGCAGCGCGAAGTCCCCTTGCTGCGTCGAACTGCTCCGGGCCCGCACCTCCTCTTCCAAAAGCTCCCGGTGCAGGCGCAAGGGGGGCCGCCGGTCCTGGGGGACGAGCCGCTCAAGGTCGTCCAGGCAGGCAGCGATCCGCCGTGTCACCTGAGCCGACTCCACGCCGTAGTGCCGTGCCTCGGTCAAGGCCAGGTCGAGGAGCTCCGGCCAGGTGGGAAGCGACTCCACCAGCCTGATCACGCCTTCCGCATCACGGTGGTGGATCCGGCCCAGCGGTTGCGCCGCCAGCGCCGTGAGGAGGACCTGGATGCGGTCCAGCGCCTGCACCGCGGTCGTCGGGTCGTTCACGCCCGGGGACAGGGCCCGCGCCGCGATGTCCGCCAGCTGCCGCAGCCCGAAGGCCAGGTCCTGCTCGGTGGTCCGCTCCACGCCGATGTCCAGGGCGGACTGCACGGCGGAGGGGCGCGGCGCATTCGCGCCGATGACCCGGTACAGGGGGGCGCCCGGGCAGAGGAAGTCCCCGACCTTCGGCACCAGGTGCAAAACGACCGACTGCCGGCGTGCCAACCGGACCAGCCGCCCCGCGTCCACCGCCTGTAGGACTCCGGGCCGCCAGCCGTGTGCCACCACGAACGAGGGGCGGCCCTCGCTGTCGGCCGCCACAGCCTCCGCGTCCCCGTGCCCCCCGGGTGATTCCGTCGGGACCACCACGCGGCGGATCAGCCCCAGGCTTTCCTCACAGACCCGGTCCATCACGTAGGTGACGCGCATCAGCCGGATCGTGGCGTGCACGTACACGACGAACAGCACCAGGCTCAGGACGACGAAGCCCATCGCCAGCGAGGCTCCCGTGTAGGGGATCACCGCATCGGCTGGACGCTCCGACGCCGTGTATTCCTTCTGGATCCGCAGGGTGTACAGGAACGTGCACAGGAACACGGCCAGGGTCAGCTTGGTGACCCCGCTCTCCACGTAGATCCGCAGCACGCGTGGCGAGAACTGCCCCGCCGCCATCTGTAGGGCCACCAGGGTGATCGAGAAGACCACGCCGATGAAGGTGAGCATGGCGGCGCTCATCGTGCCCACCGCGGTCTTCGCCGATGCGCCGAGGTCCTGCGCGGTCCGCAGGAACCACACCCCCTGGAGGTTGACGTTCTCCCAGCGGGTGTCCAACTCGTGGATGAAGGTGTCGAGTTGGACTACCGCCGTCGCCAGAAACCACCCACACGCCAGACCCGTGAACGGGATGAAGAGGAACGAGTTCCTCAGCTGTTTGCGCAGCCGCGGGAACGGCCCTCTGGCCCGCCGATCGACGCTCTTCACCGTGCTCTTCGCCATGGCGGCACAACCTAGCCGCCGTGCCCGTGCGAGCTCGGGCGACTGGCCGCGGGCCCGGCGAACGGCCTACGCCCACCGCGGAACACGGTGGACGCGTTGTCGTGCCGACCCGTGCCGGGTGACCCGTCCTGCGCAGGCCGGGAGCGTGCCCGCAGCGCCGCCCCCGCGCGGACACCCCGGACCCGGGGCCGCAAGCCGCCCCGGCCGCAGGCGGCTCGTCACCCCGCTGGTTCCCTCGGACCGGGGATGAGTAACGAGCTCTATTTCACAGTGGGTTGCGTTGCCCACCTGGTGATCGGAACCCGAGTGCCGGAATTAGGCTTCGGCGGGGAACAGCTCGGCCACTTCGACGGCCGGGGAGGACGGCCCGACGGTTGACGTCCGTGGGCCGGGAGACACTGGATGTGGCCGTATGACCGGGCAAGTGCACACGACGTTCGCCTCACCGCTCACCTTGCTGCGCGAGTGGCTGGAACGTCCCGACAGTGCTCCGCTGCGGGAGTTCCTCCTCCTCGGCTACACCGTGGACCTGCCCTTCCTGGAGGAGGTCGCCCTGCCCGTGGCCCGGGCCCTGGGAGCCCGGGTGGCCGTTCTCGGCGACGCGGGAGTCGCAGGGTACGAGGCGGTGAACGTGCGCCAGGCCGGACGGGGCTACCTCCACGGGTTGGCCGGTTGCGACGGCTCCTTCCACCCCAAGATCGCTCTGCTCCTCGGAGACCACGCCGCCCGCCTCGCGGTCGGATCCGGGAACCCGACCCAGACCGGCTGGGGCAGCAACGACGAACTGTGGACCGTGGTCGAGACCGAGGAGGACGCCTCCCACGCGGTACTGGCCGACCTCGCGGACTGGCTGCACGACCTCCCCCACGTCGCCGCCATGACCCCCTGGTGGGCCGAGCACCTGGAGGAGCTCGCCGAAGAACTCACCCGCCGGCACATCGAAGCCCCGGAGGATCCGGCCGGCCCGGTCGAGCCGGGAGGTACCCGCCTGGTGCACAACCTCAAGCGTCCGCTCCTCCAACAGCTGAACCCGACCGGTCCCGTCGGCGAGCTGCGCCTGTACGCGCCCTACGTGGACCCTACGGGCGCGACGCTACGCGCCCTCGCGGACCACTTCGCCCCCAAGGAGCTGGTCCTCGCCCTTCAGCCCCGTTGGTCCAGCTACGACTCGGGCGGGATACGTGAAGCGTTCGCCGGGCATCCCACGGCGCGCGTCCACTTTCTTGAGGAGAGTCGGGTACGGCATGGAAAACTCATCGAATGGCGCGACCGCGCCGGCTGGCACGCGTTCGCCGGTAGCGCCAACCTGACCCGGGCCGCCTTGTGGCGGGCGGCGGGGGAGGACCAGGCGAACTGCGAACTGGCCGTCCTCTCCCACGGTATGCGGCCCCTGTTGCCCGACGGCACCCGCGCCCGACCGGCCTCCCAGCTGACCGGCAGCACCCTGGCCACCGCCGGCCGTCGTCGGGAGAGGCCCTCCCTGGTACTGCTCGGAGCCCGCACGGACGGCCGGCGGGTGGAAGCGGTGCTCGGCCGCCGACCACAGGACGGCCCGGTCCGCATCGAGATATCCCCGGACGGGTCCGCAGGGACCTGGGAGGTACTGGGAGTCGTCCCCGAGGGTGCCCTCAGTGCCGTGTTCCCCGCTGCCACAGCGACGGCAGGCGCCGCCGTCCGAGCCAGTTTCCGTACGGCCGACGGCTCCTGGGCGCTTTCCGCGGTCGCCCATCTGCACCAGCCGCGCTCCAGCTCCCCGCGGGAGCCGGCGCAGCCGGCCGTACCCCGGGTCGACCATCCGTACTCGGTCGAGGAACTCCTCGTCAGTCCGCAGGCGGGCAGACGTTTCGAGGACGAACTGGGGCCCCTGAGGGACAGGCTGGCCGAAGAGGCCCGCATCGCTCGGGGGGTGGATGGCCCGCTCGCCCCCACCGAGGACTGGGCCGACTACCTTAGGGCATGCCGGACGGACCTCGGCGCGCCGCTCACCGCGCTCGCCTTCGGGGTCCTCGACCTCTCGACGAGGGAACTGCCGGGCGCCGCGCCCGGGTGGGTACCAACAGTCCCCACCGACCCCGAGCAGTGGCCGGTACTGCGCAACTGGATCCGACGGCTCGCCCGTCGGCTGGCCGACGAAGCCAGCGAGGCGCCGGTACGCCTCGTTCCCGTCCATCTGGTCGTGGCCAACCTCTACCTGCGTCTGCTGGCCGCAGGCGCCTGGCCGGAGCATGACTACACCTGGCGGGTCGGCCTGGCCGACCTGGCGAGCGCCCTGACAGCGCCACGGCCGGAGCACGCGCGAGCTGAGCCCCCACAACAGCGCCGGCGCAGCGCCGGGGTGCTCGCCGTCGTGATGTCACTGCTCGGACTGCACGAAGCCCTCGACGGGATCGAGGCGGACCCGGCGTCCGCCGCCGCCTGGACGGTCAGCCGGGAGACGGTCGCGGGCGCGGATCCGGCCGACGTCCAGGACCTGCTGACGATCCTCGAATCCCCGGCGTCCCACGTCGTGGGAGGGGAGGACCTGGAGGCGCTCATCGAGCGGGCCCGCAGTTTCGCCGACCCGATCGCGCAAGCCAGACAGGCCCTCGCAGAGGCAGGTCTGTCCGCCTCCTACGAGGACGGCATCTGGGAGGTGACGGGTTCCTTCGTCAACGCGACGCCGATCGCCGCGAAGGCGGCCACCGTGCTCGCCGGGGAGCTACCCGGTCCCGTCCTGGTTCGGGCGGAGGGGCGGGGGCCAGCCCGATTCGTCGCGTGGAGCAGTCCCGATCTGGTGCTGCTGACCGGTCGCTCCACCTGGCGGGGCTACCGCATCTCCCCGCCCGCGACGCCGGCCACCCGCTTCGGGGAGGGTCTCCCGCAGCCCGTGGCCGAAGGGCGAGCGGCTATCGCCCTGTTGCAGAGGCTGTTGGAACCGACCGACCTCGACCATCCCGGCCTGGTCCGCAAGCTGTTCACCTTGTCGGACTGACCACGTGGGCACGGGCGCAGGCGCGCCCCCCTTCGTGGTTCCCGGCGCGGCGGAGCGGGGGCCGCGACGAACGTCGTGGAGGTAAGCGACTTTCGGTGGCGGCCCGCCGCTCGTGCTCTGGTGAGGATGGTGAGGTCCGCGAGCGCCGCGGACACGGAGGACACCAGGAGGAAAGAACATGGCCCGCAGGAACGGCTGCTTGATCGGCTGCGCGGTTGCCCTCGTACTGGGCGTGGGGCTGGTGGCGCTGCTGTTCGTGGGAGTGGGCAAGGTCATGGAGGTCGCGGACAAGACGTTGGTTGCTCCCAGCACCTACGAAGCCGTTCGTACCGGCGATCCGGAGAGCGAAGTACGCGCCAAGTTGCCTTCGGGAAAGACGGTGTTGACATCGGCCCTGAAGAAGGGAGCCCCCGTCCAGCCGGCCGGCAGCGACTGTTCCTGGTACCTCGCGGACACGGATGCGGACACCGTCTACCGCTTCTGTTTCAAGGACGACAAGCTCTCCGAGAAGGTCTCCTACCCGATGGCGGAGTAGCCCGCGCGGAGGCGGACGCAGACCTGGTCGCTTCTGGGCGCGGCCCCCTGCCCGCGTGCTACCGGCTTCTGCTCCGGCACGCAGGGGCCAGTGACGCAGTCCGACGGCGGTCTTTCTCAGCCAGTGAGCCTTTTCCATCATCGCTCTGAGCTGGCCAGATGCAGGGCGAGGATGGCCTGGACGAGTGCGGTGATGCGGGTAGTCGAGCATCGGATCTTG
>NZ_JBIAGC010000017.1:0-123713 GCF_042869595.1 Streptomyces sp. NPDC006879 | reverse complement strand
TCAACGCCTTCCAGATCGCCTTCGAAGGCCGCCTCACCCCCACCACCAGCCACTGAACCTCAACAACCAAGATCAGCCGTTGATTGGACACTCCCGGAGAGGAAGAAGGTCATGGCCGCGCCGTGGTCCTTGGCCAGCTTCAGGAAGCGCGGGAACAGGCCGTTGCCTATCTCGCCGGCGCCGTCCCAGCTGAAGACCACGAACTGCGGCGGGGTCTGACCCGGCTCCAGCCGAACCGGCTTGACCGGCTGGTGGGGCTGCGGGCCGGTGTCGGCCGTGGAGCCGTCGCCTATTCGTTTGATCGGGTCCGCCTCTACAGAGGGATTGCCGCCCTTGTCTGCGGGGTTCTGGTCGGGCCGCCGCCCGTTCTCGCTCCGGTCCTTGGAGGTGCAGCCGGCGATCCCCACCGCCGCCGCAGCTCCCAGCCCCATGCCGAGCAGGCCCCTCCGGCTGAAGTCACGCATGCCACCGCCCCGTCCGTCCCTCGCGTTCGCCCACTGATGTCCGGATATCTACATAAACGGACAATGAGTGAGAGCCTCGGGATGGCACGGTGGTTCCAGCCGCGCACACTTTTTCTCTTATCGGCCGCTCCGCGGCCGAATCCCGACCCAGGGATCCGGCCGCGGAGCCCACCCACCCGCCAGGGACGACGGGATGGCCCTCAGGCGCCGAACGCCTTCGACTTCCCCTTCACCGGCTTCGCGCCGGCCAGCAAGTGCGCCGGCACCAGATCCCGTGCGGGCTCGCTGTAGCCGACCGAAACGATCTCGTCCCCACGGAAGGTGAACGAGGTCAACGAAGCCAAGGTGCACTGCCGTCGCCGCGGGTCGTGCCACAGCCGGCGGCGTTCGGCGAAGCTCCGCACGATCCAGATCGGCAACTGGTGGCTGACGCACACCGCCTCATGGCCGCGCGCGGCCACCCGCGCCGACTCCAGGGCGCCCATCATCCGCACCACCTGTTCCAGGTACGGCTCACCCCAGGACGGTCGGAACGGATTGGTCAGGTGCTTCCAGTTCCCGGGCTTGCGCAGCGCCCCGTCACCCACCCCGAAGGTCTTGCCCTCGAAGACGTTGCCCGCCTCGATCAGGCGGCGGTCAGTGGCCAGGTCCAGTCCGTGGGTCTTGGCGATGGGCGCGGCGGTCTCCTGCGCCCGCTCCAGCGGAGAGGACACGACGTGCTGGATGTCCCGTCCTTCCAGGTGCTCGGCGACCCGGTCGGCCATCCGCCGACCCAACTCGGAGAGGTGGTAGCCGGGGCGGCGCCCGTAGAGGACGCCGTCCGGGTTCTCCACCTCGCCGTGCCGCATCAGGTGGACGACGGTGATCTCATCACTGCTCATGCCGTGGCCTCCGCGGCGGCGCGGGCGGCGGCGGGCAGTGCCGCCGCGATCCGCTCGACCGCCTGCTCGTCGTGGGCGGTCGAAACGAACCAGGACTCGAAGGCGGACGGCGGCAGGTAGACGCCGTCCGCCAGCATCGAGTGGAAGAAGGCGTTGAAGCGGAAGGCTTCCTGCTTCTTGGCCTGGTCGTAGTCGCGGACCTCGTCCTCGGTGAAGAAGACGGAGAACATGTTGGACGCGGTCTGCACGCGGTGTGCCACGCCCTCCTTGGCGAGCGCGCCCGTCACCAGTGCCTGGATCTCCCGGGACACCGCGTCCACCTTCGCGTACGCGGCATCGTCGAGCAGTCGCAGCTGAGCCAGACCGGCAGCGGTGGCGACCGGGTTCCCGGAGAGGGTCCCCGCCTGGTAGACGGGGCCGGCCGGAGCCAGGTGGGCCATGACCTCAGCCCGCCCGCCGAAGGCCGCGGCGGGGAAACCACCGCCCATCACCTTGCCGAAGGTCATAAGGTCGGGGCGGACCCCGTCCACCCCGAACCAGCCAGCGCGGGAGGTCCGGAAACCCGTCATGACCTCATCGGAGATGAAGAGGGCGCCCTGCTCACGACAGAGATCGGCCAGTCCCTGGTTGAAGCCGGCGACCGGCGGGACCACGCCCATGTTGCCCGGCGAAGCCTCGGTGATCACACAGGCGATCTCGCCGGGGTGCGCGGCGAAGGCGGCACGAACCGCATCCAGATCGTTGTACGGCAAGACGATGGTGTCCCCCGCCTGTGCGCCGGTGACACCAGGGGTGTCCGGCAGGCCGAAGGTCGCCACCCCGGAACCAGCCGCGGCCAACAAGGCGTCGACGTGGCCGTGATAGCAACCGGCGAACTTCACGACCTTGGCACGGCCGGTGAAGCCGCGGGCCAGGCGGATGGCGGACATGGTGGCCTCCGTGCCGGAGGAGACCAACCGCACCTGCTCCACGGGGTCGATGCGCTCGACGATCTCCTCCGCGAGGGCCACCTCCCCCTCGCCGGGCGTACCGAAGGAGGTGCCGCGGGCCACGGCCGCCTGGACGGCCTCGATGACTGCGGGGTGGGCATGGCCGAGGATCATCGGCCCCCACGAACAGACGAGGTCCACGTACTCACGACCGTCGGCATCCGTGAGGTAGGGACCGGTACCGGACACCATGAACCGGGGCGTACCACCCACCGCGCGGAACGCGCGCACGGGAGAGTTCACGCCGCCGGGGGTCACGAGGGACGCGCGGTCGAAGAGCGTCTGCGAAACTGGGGCTTTGTACGGGTAGCTCACATCGCCATGGTGTCAGAGGCCCGGACTGTCTTGCGGACGGGTGTTTCACCATCGTGCCGTGGGGGAGGTCACTGCCATGATGATCAGGTTGCGCGGCGGGGGCCGCGGAGCCGGAACAGCAGTCGGGTGGAGATATGCAACGCGGTGGCGGACTGGGTGAGGGCACCGGCGACCGGGGCCCCGAGCGCGCCCGTCGTCGCGGCCGGCACCGGCGCGGACCGGTCGACCCCACGGGTGTGGACCGCGGCAGGGGCGGCGAGCCCGATACGGACGTACCCTCGGCGGAGACCAGGAGCGGGGGGCGCGTGGGGGTGACCTACAAGTACTTCGGCGCACCGAACGGGGCCACGGCTGCGCGGGTACCGATGACGATGCGCCCGGAGGAGCTCGGCGGCGACGAGCTCGGCATGGGCGGCATGTTCACCAAGATCAAGCCGGAGACGGTGGCCGCGATGGTCCTGACCGGCATCGAGGGCATACCCCTGCACAAGGTGCCCCCGCTGGAACTGGTCGTCCTGCACCCCGACTACGCGGTGGTCAAACTCCCGATGACCGTCGTCGACCCGCTGCGCGGCATCGGCGAGGAGTCCGTCGGCGCGGCGGCCTTCATCTGGTCCACGGTCCCCGATCGCGGTGGCCCGCGCGACGCCTTCAACGTCTATCAACTGCTCCACGAGTGGCAGGACTTCTCGCATCGGCTGCACGAAGCCGGCCATCAGCCCTACTGCCTGGTCTGGCCCTGATCCGGTCCCCCACCCGTGCGGCGAACTCACTGACCGCTGTGCTGCTCCAGACCTCGCCGGACGTGCGGTGCGAGGAGAGTGAGCACGCTCCAGCTGGCACCCCCGTCCAGCCGCTTCCACGTGGTGGTGGGGCGCGCGTCGACCGTGGCCGTCGCGGAGTCCCGGCCGGTCTCGATGGAGATGCTCAGGCGCACCGGAACGCCGAGGGCGGAACCGTAGACGAGGGTGAGCCGGCCGTGGGTGAACTCGGCCACCTCCTCGATCCGTAGATTCGGTACCTGCTTGAGGGCGTGCAGCACGCTGTCGGTGAGCTGATAGGCCGTGGTACCCGGCACCAACGGCACGCGCAGCATCTGCCTGTGGTGCGCCGGCGCGGCGGCTGCGCCCAGGGCCAGGCCGTGGTGGGCGGCGGTACGCGCGGCCCGCCAGGTGTTGGAGGTGGCGATCAGCAGCATGAGGGCCGCACCGACGGACAGCCCCGCCGCTGCGCCCTGAGCGAGGGCACCGGGCCAACTCGCGGGTGCCTCCGCGATCAGCACCCCGGCCATGGCGCCTCCGCTGACCAGGGCGGAAGCACCGGCACCCAGCAGGAGTCGACGTGCGGTCGCGAGCCAGTACCTGAGCATCGAGGGGTTTCTCTCTTCCGTGCGGGGAGGGCTGAACGTTAGAGGGCTCGGTGTCGGGGGCGGTTCCGCCCCCGACACCATGAGGGCTCCGAAGCGCGGCGATCGGGAGGGGTCCACTAGCCGGTGCCCCTCCCGATCACCGCCCGGCACTAGCTGATGGCCCTCTTGAACTGGTCCCACGCCTTCACCGAGGCGCGGTCACCGTAGCCGCGGAAGACCTTGCCTCCGACGGCTTTGATGATCTTTCCTACGGCTCCGCCGAATCCGCCGATCGCGGCCCCGATGAGGGTGGCCTTGACGGCTCCGCGGATGGTGTAGCCGTGGCCACCGTGGTGGGTGTACCAGTACCGGGCGAAGCCGGTGATCCCACCGCCGACGGCGCCACAGATGATCGGCCCGGCGAACGGGGCGCAGACGGCGCCGACGATGGCACCGATGCCGGTGGTGAAGACGCTGCACCAGAAGCCGCAGGAGCGGGGCTTCTTCTGCTTGTTGCCGTCGAGGTCATAGGCGTTGACCGGGTCGGCGGGGTAGCCGTAGGCGTTGGCGTTGCCTCCGTAGACCGGGTCGGGGCTCAGGAAGCGGCCCGTCTGCGGGTTGTAGAGGCGCGAGCCCATCAGGGTCAGGCCGGAGACGGTCTCCGAGGAGCGCTGCTTGGCGCCGAGCCAGTCGTAGCGGAGCGCGTCCTTCCCGGCGCGCGGGTTGCCGTACTCGTCGGCGTCCAGGGCCGTCGGTGACTGGCTGACGTCCAAGGGGAGTTGAAGTGCGATGTCACCGTGGATGTTGGCCAGCTGGAGAACCGTCTCGCCGGTCTTGCTCGTGGTGGCGAGCAGCTCTCCGCCGGGCGCGGTGACATTGCGGGTCAGGCTCCCGCTCGCGGTGTCCTCCACGATCCATCGGGGGCTGTCACCGTCACCGTCGTAGTGGTTGAGCTTGGACGCGGTCTGCGTCCAGCTGCTGCCACCGCCGGTCTCGGTGGTCCAGGACCGGAACCGCATGCCGGCGTCGAGCTTCCAGGTCTGCCGCTGGTTGCCCGAGACGAGCTGGTGGGCCCGGTCGTTGGCGTAGTAGCCGACGGTGCTGCCCGGCAGGGCCGTGGTGCGGCCGAAGGCGTCGTAGCTGTAGCCGGCGTCGACGAGCCGGTCCGCGGTGTCGTAGGTGCTGTTCTTGGTGGTTCCTCCCGAGGAGGGGCAGTCCGCCCCGGCCGCGGCGGAAGCGGTGGTGCGGGAGAGGATGTTGGCGCGCTTGTCCAGGCTGTAGGAGCGGCGCGTGCAGACGTTCTCGTTGGTGTCGTTGACGGCGGTCAGGCGACCGGCGCGGTCGTACTGGTAGGCCTGGTCGGACCAGCCGGAGTGCCGGATGACCTGGTCGTGAGCGGACTTTGAGACGGTGTCGGACATGACGACCACGCCGTCGCTCTCGCGGGTGTACACACGGCTGGTGACCGCTCCGACGGGGTCGACGCTCTGGTCGAGCGCGTATCCGCCGGGCAGGCGCTGGCCGGTGACGGCTCCGTCGGCGTCGTAGGTGACGGACGTGGTGCCCGCCACCGAGTCGCTGGTGGAGACCGGCAGCCCGCGGGGTTCCGCGCTCGTGTCGTATCCGTAGGTCACGGACGAGGGCACGGAGTCGGAGACCTTGACCGGGCGGTCGAGGAGGTCGTACTCGTGCTTGGTGACTCCTCCGTCGGCGTCCGTGTAGGAGATCAGCCGGCCGAGCTTGTCGTAGGCCTTGGTGATCGTGCCGCCGGTGGACGAGGTGCTTCCGGCGGGGAGGCCGGTGGCGGGGTCGTAGGTGAGGGTGGTGTCCGGGACGGCTTGGCCCGGGCCGGTGACCGTGGTCTTCAGCGGGCGGCCGGCGGCGTCGAAGGTGGTGGCGGTCGTCCGGGCAGCGCCGTTGGCGGTGTCCGTCCGCTTGGTGTTCTGGCCGAAGAAGCCGTACTCGTAGACGGTGTCGGTGACCTCCGTGGGCTGTGAGCCCCCGCCGGTGATGTCACCCGCCGGGCCCGTCCAGCACACGGCGTCGGCCCATTCCGGGCGGCCCTTGCAACTGCCGGTGCCGGTGGCGGACCAGTAGGCGGTGACCCGGTTGGTCGGTTCCCCGCTGGCTGCTCCCGGTTGGCTGACGTAGGTGACCCGGCCCTGAGCGTCGTGGACGGTGTCGGTGGTGAGGTTGAGGCCGCCCGAGTCCGTGATGGTCAGGCTGGGCAAGCCCTTGGCCCAGTCGTACTGGATCTCGTTGACGCGCGCTTCGCCCTGGTTCGCGTCGTAGCCGCGGACCCGGACTCCGCGCACGGAGATGGTGAGCTGGTCCTTGACGGCGGCGGTGCCGTTGGTGGGGCGTCCCCCGTCGTACTCGTTGACGATCCACTCACGGCCCGGGACCGAGACTCCGCCGGCCACCAGGACCGTGGAGCCGGCCTTGAGGTCCTGGGTCAGGTCCAGGCGGTGCAGGGGGCCGAAGGTTTCGGTCTCGCGAACGCCGTCAGCGCTGTAGTAGCTGAGGTTGGACAGTTCCTCGGCCCGCTCGGCCGAGCTCAGGGATTCGATGCCAAGTCCGGCGAGCTCCCCGGCCGCGCCCGGGGCGGTACCGAGGGCCAGCTCGCGGTTGCCGGCGGTCAGAGTGCGGACCGTGTTGCCGAAGCGGTCGAACTCCTCCGTGGTGATGTGGCCGCCCGGCTTGGCGGTGTTGACCTCACGCCCGGAGACGCCGAGGTAGTGGACGTCCGCACGCTTGTAGTCCGTGGCGCTGAGGCCGGAGCCCGCGTGGGACGAGGGCGTGACGTCACCGGGGAACACCGCGGCGGCGTCGGTGGGCGCGTCGCTCTGCCCCCAGGCGCGGACGTCGGTGGCGCCCATCTTGTAGGGCGCGGAACCGCCGGTCAGCGGAACGTCGTAGACGAGCGTGGTGGCGTTGGTGCCTTCGGTCACATCGGTCGTGCCCTGCTTGAGGCCCGCCCGGCTCGCCTTGAGCAGCATGCCCTCACCCGCGGTGTCGGCGTTGCCCGCCTTTCCGTAGGTGAGCGTCCACGGCAGCTGGCCGGGGTGGGTCAAGGTGGTGATCCGACCGGAGCCGTCGTATCCGTACTCGGTCTTCAGGGAAGGCGTGATCTGGGGGTTCCAGGCCTCCCTCAGACGCCCGGCGGTGTCGTACCGGTACGTCTGGACGGACCTCCAGGTGGCCGATCCGGCTCCCGCCTCGGTCGACCACAGGCGAATCTCCTTGACCTGGCCGTCAAAGTCGCCCAGGACGGTGGAGGTGGCGGTGGTGGAGGTGGCGTAGACGAACTCCAGTGAGCGACAGCCGGCGGTGGCCGGAGTGCTCGCGCAGGTGGCGGTGGACGCCGCGGAGGTGGGGGCGACGATCCGCTTGGGGCGGGCCAGGGTCTTGCCGCCGACGAGGACCGTCTCCGAGACGACGTCGCTGGTGCTGGACGTCAGGCCGTTGAGCTTGGAGGTGTCGACGACCCAGGTCGTGGCCGCCGCGTCCGCCTTCTCGAAGCGGGTTTCCGAGCCTTCGGTGTCGGTGAGGGCGAAGCCGGTCGCGTAGGTCCCGGTGAGGGTCAGTTCCTCGGCGCCGGGCTCCGGGATCCAGCCGTTCTGCGCGGCGTTGGCGGTGAAGGCGATGACCTCGCCGCTTTCCCGGACAACGGAGAGCGCGGTGGGCGACACCTTCTCGATCTGCACGTAGTCCGAGCTGGCGCTGTCGGCGATGGTGCTGCTCGACCACTGCGTACCGAAGATCGGCGCCTGGCCCTCGGCCTGGGCGTTCGGTCGGCGGGAGGAGGCGGTGCGGCCGACCGACACGCCGAAGTAGGACGCGTCCCCTTCGGAGAGCTGGAAGTCTCCGGTGAGCAGGTTGACGGTGCCCGGGCCGACGCCCTGCGATGCGGCGCCCGAAGCCTCCCGGTCGACCACCAGCGTGAGCGGCTGGGTGCTGCCCGTGGCGCTGGCGGGACCGGTGAAGTCGGCCTTGATCTGGACGGTGCCGTCGGGCGAAACCGTGTCGGTGGTGTTCCAGACCAGCGGCTTGTTCTTGCCGCCGATCAGAGCCACCGGCCAGTTGCCGAGCGGGTTGCCATCGGAGGTGACGTCACCGGCCGGGATCGGGGTCCAGCTGTCGGCTTCCGAACGCCGCCAGAGGAAGGACACCTTGTCGTAGGTGGCGGCGTCGACCTCGACCGCGAGCGGCAGTCGACGGGCCGTGCGCTCGCCGTCCGCCGGCTGGAGGAAGCCGCCGGGACCGGCGTGGAAGGTGTAGGAGAGGGGCTCGGACTTGTTGTCGGCCTTGTCCACGGAGCGCACTTGAAGGGTGTGCGTGCCGTTCTTGGGGGGCGTGACGGAGAGGGTCTTGTCTCCCGCGGCCCCGCCGGTGGTGACCTTGGTCCAGCTCAGACCGTCCAGCGACCACTCAAGCCAGTTGTGGTCGGCAGCCGGCGGCGTGACCGTGAAGTTTCCGGCCTGCCCGGCTCCCTTGACCCAGCCGCCGGCCGGGTAGTCCGTGGAGACGATCTTGGTGGGGGCAGAAGGGGCCGATGTGTCGACGGTGAAGGTCTTCCACGCCGACCAGCCGGTGTTGTAGTGCGTCCCGTCGTACGGAGAGGTACGGAACTTGTACGTCTTTCCGTTGGTCAGCACGCCCGCCGGGACGGTGACCGAGGCAGACTTGCCGGAGGGGACGAAGGGGGAGACGAGGACGCTGCCGACCTGGGTGTCGGTGGCGCTGTCGTACACCTGGAAGGTGCCGTTGACCTTGTCCCCGTCGTTGTCGACGAAGGTGTCCCGCAGGGTGGGCGTGGTCGTGTTGACCACGTAGCTACCGCCGTAGGAGAAGAACGGGGAGCCGGCCTCCTGCTTGGTCCCGGTGCGGGGACGGTAGTTGTAGGTGACGACCAGCTTCGGAGGATTGGTCGCGGCGTTACCGGAGTTCACGCGCTTCCACTGCGGGACCACGGTCTCGGAGGTCGCCCGCAGGCCCATGTGTCCACGGGTGGCCTTCGCCGACGCCCATTCCTGGGCGAGCGTGGTGACGTCGGCGTTGATCCACCCGTCGGGGGCGGAGGTACAGGCCGGGTTGCCCTTGGTTTCGGTGGAGGTGGCCTTCTTGGCCGTCCAGGTGGGCTGGGCCGTCCACCGGCTGCTGGTCGAAGCCGCTCCCGTCGACCAGACCTCCCAGGGATAGGCCTTGCAGTCCGTGTTGGCCGAGTGGAAGTTCCACAGCGAAAGCTTGGCGTTCAGCACCAGGGAGTCGGCGAGCGCCGTGGTGTCCCAGGAGAGGAACGAACGGGCGGTGCGCGGTGTGCCGTTGCCGTTGACCGTGCCCGGGTTGCCCAGGTCCAGCTCGGTGTCATTGGACCAGTCGACCGTCTCGCCCTGCTGTACGTACGTGTCGAAGACGTTGGTCAGCGAGGAGGTGGAGGGGTCGACGGTGACCGGATACCGGGTGGCGGAGTCGGCGAGGAAGGCGGCGTCGGGGGTGACGACCAGGTCGACGCCCCCCTTGGTCTTGACCACCTTCATGCCCACTTTGGCGCGGCGGGTGTGTTCGCCGGAGACCGGGTCCACCGTGGCGTCCCACATCACGGGCGCCGGCATGACCGCCGTCTTCTTGCTCCTACGGTCGGTGAACACCACGCTGCCGTCGGGCTGCTGCTGAACCTTCAGCCCCTTGGCCCGCAGTGGCAGGGTGTACGAGAAGGGCTGGCCCGCCGGCTTGTTCTTGATCTCGACGAACTGCTCGAAACCCGTGCGGGTCGCTTCCACCACGACGTCCGCGCCCGGCACGGCTTCCGGGTAGGTGGCGCGGGTGCCGTCGAGTTCCGGGACCGGCAGGTCTCCCCGCCACTGGAGGGTGATCTGCTGCTCGCCCTCACCCAGGGTCACCAGATCGGTGGCGGTCGTCCGCCCCGCCGTGCGTGGTGCGCCGGCTCGGCGGGCACCCGCGGCCAGCCGCAGCCCTCTCGGGTGGGCCTTGGCTTCGACCGATCCGTCCTGGGCGGCTTGCAGGTTGACGTCGACCGGCACCCAGTCGCCGTCGCGCTGGAAGCGGACGGGGCCGGCGGAGACCTCGGTCGTGAGGCTTCCGTCCTTGTTGGCCCAGGTGGTGCTGGTCTCGGTGCGCTCCGAGAGCGCCTCGACTCGCTCCCCCGAGAGCCTGGCGGCCACCCGGGCGGAAGTGATGTCGGCGGCGGTGGTCGCCGCCTTCTTGGGTGCGGCGGCCGGCCTGACGGTCGGTGCCGGGGCGGCGAGCGCGGACTCCGTCCCGTACAGGACCGAGAGCGCCATCACGACGGCGAGCCCGCCGGATATCTCGCGCATGCGCCGGGCCCTTGTGGGCCGACTGTTTGAGCCTCCGCGAAACGCGGACAGCCCTCTGACTGTGTGCACTTTTCCCCTACGAGTAGACACAAAAGGCGCATGTGATGCACCTCACTCGACTTCACAGGGACTTTATCGATCGGCAATTCATCCGAAAGCGATCAAACTCGGCACACTTGAGGATTGCTTGAGGTTGGAAATTGTTAAGGAAAACACAGTTGCCCAAGAAAGGGCCAGGAAACGGTCAAGGATTTCCTTGCCAATTACCTTTCACCATGCGGTAATTGTTGGCTTATCGCCCAGATTGCGGAGAACGACTTCTCCGTTCAGCGGCGCGCCTACCCAGAGGCCGCACCTCCATGCACCTGCATTCCGTCCTTTCTCTGCGCGTCCACCACACCCGCCGCCACCACACCCGCGAGCGATGCGCACGCCGGACCTCAGGGCTCGCCTCACACCCCGCAGCCGCGGAGAGCGGTGGAGGGACACCGGCTCCCCGTGCTGCGGGGCGGTTTAGGCGGCCAGCTCCGTCAGAACCAGGTCCCCGGGTGTGAGCTCCGTCGGGGCGCCGTTGTACAGACACTCCATCGGCAGCCAGTGCAGCCGCACCGGGCCCGTGGGGCCGCCGTGGTGGACCGCCACGGCGGCGGTGTGCCGGGGCCCGCAGGGCACGTCGTGGACGGTCCAGTCGGGTGGACGCCGGGACGGGTCCAGCCCCAGGTAGTCGGTCGCAAGGTCACGGCTCAAGCCGGTGCCCAGTCCCTTCAGATACGCCTCCTTGCGCGTCCACAGCTGTCCGAAGGCGGAGGTCCCGGCCTCTGCGGGGGCCTGCGCCAACTCGGCTTGTTCGGCGGGGTGGAGAGCCGGCGCACAGATCTGCGTGGTACCCACACTGGGCAGCTTCTCCACGTCCACCCCGATCTCCACGTCCGAGACCCCGATCAGCGCCATCCCGCTGCTGTGCGACAGCGAGAAGTGCAGGGGGGCGTCCGGCAGGGTCAACACCGGTCGCCCGTGCGGGGCATCGCAGCAGGGGCAGGGGGCCCGCCCGAACTGTAGGGTCCGGGCTTCAGTGCCGACGTAGGCGCTCAGCACCCGCCGGAGCGCGATGTGCGCCGACGCGTAGAGGAAACCACCGGATTGGCGCCGGCACGCGCTGGCCCGGCCCTGCTCCGCCTCGTCGAGCTCGGTCAGGTCGAGGACACCGGTGATCTCCTCCGGCTTCGGCTGGCGCAACAGCCACAGATCGGCGCCGCCGTTCGGCGGCACCGGCAGGGTCACCGTCAAGACGCACCTGCTCTCGTCACGCGCAGCAGATCGACGATCTGGTCGGTCAGCGCATACGTGCTCTCGGCGAGCAGGATGTCCTTGAGGCCCATGGTCACCCCCAGCGTGTCCTGGACCCGGCGCTGGAGTTCCAGGCCCGCGATGGAGCCGATGCCGATGGAGACCATCGTCCGTTCCAGGGCGAGGTTCTCCGGCGCCACGTCGAGGAGCCGGCTGAGCTCTCGTCGCAGGTAGTCCAGGACGAGGCGGTGCTTCTCCGCGGCTTCCGCGGCGGCCAGTTCGGTCGCGGCAGGAGCGGCGACCTCGGCCGCCGGTGGTTCCTCGGTGGAAGTGTCGTCAACCGGCTGCGCATGCAGCCAGTCGAGGACGGACTGGTTGATCGTCATTGGGGATGCCTTCCTTGACTCGTCGGACTTCTTCCTCAGCAGCCCACGCACCCGGGCCGGGTGCAGGGGCAACGCGCCCACGACGCCGCGCAGTTGCAGGGCATCACGCACGGCGCCCGCGAGGGCGGCACCACAACCCGCGGTGCCGCCCTCGCCGACGCCGCGCACGCCCAGTGGGTTGCCCGGTGCGGGGGCGTCCTCGAACACCACGGTCTGGATCTCGGGGAGGTCCGAGGCCCGCGGCCACCGGTAGGCATCGAGGGTCAGGGTGAGCGGCCGGCCCCGCGGGTCGTAGCGGAACTCTTCGGACAGCGCGCCCCCGATGCCCTGCACCGCGCCGCCGACGAGTTGCCCGCGCACCAGTTCCGGGTGGACGCTGCGCCCTATCTCGTAGGACAGCGCGTACCGCAGCAGCCGCACCGTCCCGGTGTCCGGGTCGACTTCCACCTGCGCGAAGTGCGCACCGTAGGGATACGTCATGCCGCGGGCCGAGAAGGTGGCCCGCCCGATCAGGCCGGGCTCTTCGGCGGTGGCCACGTACTGCGGGGCGAAGGCGGCGGCGGCCAGGTCGGGGTAGTCGATGCGGCGGTCGGGGTCCGCGTCGTCGCACAGGCCCCCGCGGTGGGCGCGCAGCCGTTCCTCGGGCACGCCGAGCAGGGGCGCGGCCACCCGCTTGGCGGCGGCCAACGCCTTAAGCGCCGCCATGTGTACCGCGCTGCCACCGACCACCGTGGAACGGCTTCCGAAGGTGCCGCCACCGTCCGGGAGGACCTCGGTGTCGGAGAGCTGGACATGGACGGACTCCGCGGGTACGGCCAGTTCCCGGGCGGCGATCTGCGCCATGGCCGTCTCGATGCCCTGACCGAGGTTGGAGCCGCCCATCGAGACCCGCACGGCCCCGGTGACCCCGATGTCGACGACGGCGCTGTCGTAGCCGATGCCGGCCTTCTCCAACACCATCGCGCAGCCGGCGCCGAGGAGCCGGCCGGTCGCCCGTGCGTCCCTCGCCTGTTGCCGCCACAGTTCGTAGCCGACGGCGTTCCTGGCCTTGTCGAAGTGCTCCCGGTGGTCCTTGCCGTCGAGCAGCATGGGTGCGCCGAACAGGTGCAGGGGCCGCCGGTGCGGGAGTTCATCGGCTCCCAGGAGGTTGCGGCGGCGGATCTCGACAGGGTCCACGCCGAGCTCCGTGGCGGCGACGTCGAGCACGTGCTCCCTGACGAAGGTCTGCTGGAAGCGGCCCGGAGCCCGGTAGGTGCCGATCGGGGTCTTGTTGGTGGCGACGATGTGGACACGGGTACGGCAGGCCGGGAGCCGGTAGGGGCCGGACATCATGGCGGCGGTCAGGACGGCGGTGACCGCGCCGTGGGTCCGGACGTACGCGCCGTTGTCCAGCCAGGCCTCATCCCGCAGCGCCAGGAGGCGGCCCTCCTCGGTCAGGGCGATCTCGATGCGGTGGCGCTGTTCGCGCGCGTGGTTGGCGGCGACCAGGTGTTCGGCCCGGTCCTCGGTCCATTTGACGGGCCGTCCGGTGCGCAGGCACAGCAACGGCACGAGGAAGTCCTCGGGGTAGAACTCGCCGCGGATACCGAAGCTGCCCCCGGCGTCGGACACCCTCATCTGGATCCGGTGCTCGGGAAGTGCGAGCAGACCGGCCAGGATGCGCCGGTTGACATGCGGGACCTTGGTGGCGCCCCAGAGGACGAGGCGACCCTCGCGTTGTTCGTACTCGGCGGTCAGTCCGCGCGTTTCCAAAGGGGTACCGCTGTGGCGACCGACGTTCAGTTCCGCGGCGACGGTTCGGGGCGCGGCGGCGAAGATCTCGTCGACCTCTCCGTAGCCATACTCGACGACGCCCACCTCGGCGCCCGCTCCCCGCAGGGAAGCGGGCCGCAAGCCGGCGGCCCCGCGGGCGTCCAGCGCTACGGGAAGCTCGTGCAGTTCCAGGGTGTCGAGGAGGGATTCCGCGGCGTCTTCGGCCCGGTACGGGTCATCGGCCAGGACTGCGGCGACCGGCTCCCCCGCGTACCGCACGAACCCCTGCGCCAACGGCGGCTGCAGGTAGGGCCCGAAGTCCATGCCGGGGGTGGGTTGGCGGACCGGGATGCGGCAGCCACCGGGGAACTCCCGCTCCAGGTCCGCTCCGGTCAACACCCGGACCACACCGGGCTGGCGGGCGGCGGCCGACACGTCGATGCCCTCGATGCGGGCGTGCGCGAGGGGCGAGCGGACCAGCCTCAGCCACAGCTGCCCCGGCCGCACCACGTCGTCGTGGAAACGACCCCGGCCGCGCAGCAAACGCTCGTCCTCGCTGCGGTACGGGCCCCGGACGGCGCCGGGCCGCCGCCGGGGCACCGGCCCGGCGGTGCCGCCCTCGACACCGGCGGGTCCCCAGCCGGTGTCCGGGCTCCGCCCGGTCACGGCCCCTCCCCTGTCGGGGCGGTTCGGAACCGGTCCGGACGCCGGACGTGCGGGGGGCCGACCGGCACGGATCCCGCGACCGCCTCGATCGCGTCGATCACCGGCTGGTACCCGGTGCAACGGCACAGGTTGGCCGAGACGCAGTCGCGGATGCGGGCGCGCCCCGGGACGGGCTCAGCCCGCAGCAAGGCGGTGCCGAGCATCAGCATGCCAGGCGTGCAGTAGCCGCACTGCACCGCGAAACTGCGGCGGAAGGACTCCTGGAGGGGGCCCAGCCGGCCGTCCGGCCGGGCCAGCGATTCCACGGTCTCCACCAGGGCGCCGGCGGCCTGCACCCCGAGCACCAGGCAGGACCGGACGGGTTCCCCGTCGAGCAGCACCGTGCACGAGCCGCAGGCGCCGGTGTCGCAGCCCGCCGGCGTGCCGGTGAGGCCGAGGTCGCGCCGCAGGACCTCGACGAGACTGCGGCGCGCTTCGGTGCGCACCACAGACGGTTTCCCGTTGACGGTCACTTCGACGGTGCACGGGCCCGCTTCCACGGTGGGCGGGCGTTCCTCGGCCCCGGTCATCGCGCGGTCAGCTCCGCCGTGGCCAGGAGGGGACCCGCCGGCAGCCGCTCGGCTGCACGGGCGTCCGCCATGGCCCGTTGGTCGGCGTGCCACAGTGCGCAGCCCACCGAACTGTCCAGCACCCGGGTGGCCAGGGCGGTCGCCAGGGCGCGGTGGTCCGCGGTGAGGGTGTAGTCGCCGCCCGGTTCGGCGGCCAGGCGGGCGATGTCCGCCACCAGTCCGTCCTGCTCCGGATCCCGGCCCAGCAGGGCGCGCTCGGCGGCGTAGGCGCGCACCGGGCGATCCGTGACCCCGCCAAGGGCGATCCGCGCGCTGGAAACCAGCCCGTCGGCCCCGACCTCGACGGCCGCGGCCACCGCCACCTCCGGCAGCCGCCCGGGCTGGAGGGCGTGCTCGGCCAGCATGGCGCTGGGAGCGGCGCGGGGCAGTCGCACCTCGGTGAGCAGTTCACCGGGCAGCAGCGCGCTCAAGTGCCGGCCGAGGAAGAAGTCCCTGGCCTTGATCACCCGGCGGCCGTGCGGCCCGTGAGCGGTGATCTCGGCGCCGAGCAGGACGGCGAGCAGGCACCACTCGGAGCGCGGGTCGGCGTGGGCGAGGGTGCCTCCGACGGTTCCACGGGTACGCACCGGCAGGTGCCCGATCAGGTGGGCCGTTTCCGGAAGGACGGGGAAGCGGTCCAGCACCGTGCGGTCCAGGGTCCGCTCCAACCAGACGTGCGGGGTGAGAGCGCCGACGCGTAGTCCGGCTCCGTCACCGTGCAGGTAGCGGTACTCGTGCAGCCGCCCCACGTCGACGAGGACCTTGGGCTTGATCAGCCTGCGGTTGAGCAGCGGGATCAGCGACTGGCCGCCGGCCAGTACCCGGGCGTCCTCGCCGTACTCCCCCAGCTGGGCGACGGCTTCTTCGGCCGAGGCGGGCCGCACGTAGTCGAAGTGAGCGGGCTTCATGGCCGTGCCTCCAGGGGTACTTCCAGGGTGGTGTGGTCCAACTGGCGCATCACGTCGGTGATGTCGAAGTGGGCGGAGCGCTCGATGACCTTCTCGCCGCGGAACCGGTCGATCCCGATCGCGGTGAAGGTGGCCCGCCGGCCGCTCGGCGGCAGTCCGCGGAAGGGGCCCAACTGGGTTCCGGAACACTCGACTCGTGTGATGACGGTGTCGCCTTCGGCCCACTGCTCCTGCACCAGGTCGCTGATGTCGGGGAAGGCGGTACGAAAGGCCCGTACCCAGGTGCGTACGCCCTCGGGGCCGCGCAGGGCGAACTGCGGCCAGCGGAAGTCCTCGTGGAAGAGTTCGTCGGCCAGGTGCAGTTCACCCCTGGTGATGATGTGCTCGAAGAGCAGCGCTATCCGCTGCTTGCGGGCCTCGGCCGAGTCGCCGGCGGGTACTGGGGTGGGGACGGAGTTCATCGCGTTTCCTTTCTGCCGGGCCGGTCGGTGGGCCTGGGTGGTGAGCGGGTGGGTGGTCTGGGTGGGTCGGGCCTGCCGCGCGGGCCGGCGGCTACCTGGTGGCCGTGGCCAACGGCGCCGGATCGCCCTGGGGGCGCTGCTGCTCCAGACACCAGTCGATCGAGGCGTAGTCGGCCCGGGCCAGTTGGAGCGCCTGGTCCAAGGAGCGCACCGGGGACAGCTCGTAGTGGTCGGTGATCTGCTCCAGCCGGCCGGGGATCGGGCCGTCGACCACCAGGCAGGGAATCTTCAACTCGTCGAGGGTGCGGAGCAACATGTCGTCGCAGTAGCTGCGGAACTCCTCGTTCATCGGCCGGTGGTGGCCGGAGCCGGGCCGTATCGGCCCGGGTGGGCGGCGCAGGTGGACGAAGGCGTCGAAGGACTCCCGCACGTGCTGCTTGAAGGCGTGACCGAGTTGCTCGGTGACCGCGGCGAAGAAGCGCATGTCGGCCGAATCGGGGTCCGGGCCGGCGCCCGGCCGCCCCGGGTCCATGCCGAACTCGACCCGGGCCGCCGCGTAGATCCAGTCCTGGAGCGAGGAGCCGTCGGCCAGGTACTGCGCCCCGAGCCGGGCCTCGTTGACCGCGCGGTGGGTGTGCCGGCGCACGGCCACCTGGAGGTACTCGGCAGGAGTGACCTGGGTGAGCCTCTTGCCCGGCACGGCGTCCGGCAGGATCTCCCGGATCGCCTTCACCGGCGCGTACGGGATGCCGGTGAAGTACGACAGGGCGGTCACAGTCGAGGTCTTGCCCGAACCGTACGTACCGGAGATGGACAGTCTCACGTGTGCGCTCCTTGTAGGTCAGGTCGCCGAAGCCGCTGCGGCTGCGGGCAGTTCGTGGGCGAAGGCGCAGCGCAGCGCGACACCGCCGAGGGAACCGGCGATGTCGACGCTGCGCCAGGTGCTGCCGCGCAGCGGCAGCAGACGTTTGCCGCTGAGCGCCGCTTCGGCGCGCAGCGGGGGTTCGAAAGGGGCGGGCAGCGGCCGGGGGCGGGCGTCTTCGGCTTCCAGGACGGTCCGTGTCATCCACAGGGTGTTGCTCTGCGCCCGGGAGACCGAGTCCAGTTCGTAGAGCAGCACCTGGGCCAGCTGGAGGTTGACGACGAACGCGTCCAGGAGCGAGACGGCCGGCTGAGCGCCACCTTCCAGCCCCTGGCCGGCGCCCGAAGCCGAACCCGTCGGGTCGGACTCCGCCTCGAAGCGAACGGCCGCCTCGGCGCGCAACGCGCTCATGTCCACCTGGACGTTGTGGATGTGGTGCCGACGCAGTTGGAAGCCCTCCCCGTAGAAGCGGTCCGGGCCGGGGCCCAGTGCCTCGGTCAGGTCGGCGTACCGCGCGAGTCCATCGGCCGCGGCGCCGTGGCCGTGCTCGATCTCGCAACGCACCTGGAGGTTCCCGACCGCGCATTCGTGTACAGACCGGGAACGGCCGGTTGCCTGCTCCACCCCTTCGGTCCTCAACAGGCGCGCGGCCAGCGGCACGCCCTTCAGGATTTCCTGCGGCGCACCGCCCGCCCGCAACTGCACCTTGCGCAGCCGCATCTGACGCCGGGCCGATCCGTCCAGGCCGTAGCCGTGCGCCAGGTGTAGCTCCGCCAACTGCACACCGAGGACCAGCGCGTCCACGGTGCTCAGGTGCGGTCGTAGATCGCTGCCCGTCCGCTTGCGGGACCAGTCCCGCGGGTAGTCGATGTCGGCGGTGGCCCGCACCCCGGGGCCGGTGGTGGCGGGGCTGACGAGGAGGTCACGGACCGTGTAGCGGGCCCGCTGGTACCCGCGGGAGAAGAACCTGTTCTCCCCCGGGCCCAGGTAGTCCTCGATGGACGTCAGCCGCAGTTGCTGGTCGGGGCGGGCGGCCGGCACGCCTCACACCTCCGCCGGGACGGACCGTATCGCGTCGTCGTAGGCGGCGATCAGGTCGCGGATGGTGCGGATGTCGGCGATGGAGAGCTGCTCGCCGAAGGGGTCGACGCCGAGCTCGGCCTCCAGTTGGATCAGCAACTGGGCCAGCATCAGCGAGTTCAGACCGATTCGGAGCAGTTCGTCGTCGAGGGTGAAGTCCGGTGCGTCCTCGTCGCCGAGGAGCAGGGCCCGGATTTCGCTTTCGATGATGTCCTGCACTTCCTGCTGCTCTAACATGTGATGCCTCCGTCGATGATCAATGCCTGACCTGTGATGAATTCCGACCGGGGCGAGGCGAGGAAAAGAACCGCGTCGGCCACTTCCGCCACGGTGCCCAGCCTCCCGAGCGGGGTCCTGTTCTTGATCTTCTCTCGGTTGGCGGGGGTGACGTCCGCCGTCATATCGCTGTCGAAATAGCCGGGGGTCAGGGTGTTCACTCGGATCCCCAAGGGGCCAAGTTCCCTGGCCAGGCTGCGACCCAACCCCTCCAGGCCGGCCTTGGCAGCCGCATAGACAGAAACCCCCCGATAGCCACGGACCGCGTTGATGGAGGAAATGTTGACGATGACTCCACCACGGGCCCTCACCATGGCTCGGGAACAGGACTGGGTGAGATGCAGCGGGGCGAGCAGGTTCGCGGTGACGATCTCATCCATGCGTTTGGGAGCAGTGGTGAGAAAGAGCTCCCGGTGCAGAATCCCCGCGTTGTTGACGAGCAGGTCGATCCGTCCGAACTGACGGGCCACCCTCCGCCCGAATTCCCGTACCGACTGGAGATCGGTGAGATCGACGCCTTCCCAATGGAAGTCCTCCGGATACTTCTGGGCGGCCCAGCCGGTGAACTCGTTGGCGGTGCGGGAGAAGGTGGCCACCCGCCAGCCTTCGGCGAGCAGACGCTCGACCAACACCCGGCCCAGCCCGCGGCTGCCCCCGCTGATCACGGCGACACGGCGCGGGGTGCCCGACACCTCCCGCTCGTCGGCGGCCGGGGTGCCCGGCCGGCGGTCCGGCACGCTCATGCCCCACCCCGCGCCTTCTTGAAGCGGTCCGAGTGGTGGTCGGCATCGGAGATCTCGACGACCACCGGCACCTTGAACGCCTCCAGTCGGCGCCTGCAGTGGGCGCGTACCTGCCGGGAGACCTCCCGCGGATCGGGGGCCGAGGCGTACCCGTCGGCCAGCTTGACGGTGGCGCGCACCACCTGCCCGGTGACGTGACTGGGGCGACCGGAGACGGTGGCGTCGGCGATCAGGTCCATCTCCAGCAGTACGGACTCGACTTCGCTGGGGTAGACCTTCTCCCCGGCTACGTTGATGATCTCGGAGTCCCGCCCGAGGATGCGGACGTACTCGCCGTCGACTTCCACGGCGTCCTGCGTGTTGAAGTAGCCGTCGGCGTCGAACGGGGCCGGCGCGTTGAGGTAGCCGAGCATCGCCTGGTCGGAGCGGATCCACAGGATGTGGTCCCGGATGCGGTAGTCGAACCCGGCGCCGCCCAGCTTTACCCACAGGCTGTCGTCGCTGCGGGACTTGGTGGGCATGATGCCGAGCTCGGACAGCCCGTACGTCTGCTTCAGCCGCACGCCGGGCAACGCTGCGGCGAGCCGGCTCAGCGTGCCCTGGGGCATCGGCTCGGTCCCATAGGTGACCAGTTCCAGGGAACTGAGGTCGTGGCGCTCGGCGGCGCCGGATATCAGCAGCATGTTGAGGAAGGTGGGGGTGGTGGGCAGGAGCTGGATGCGGTGGGCGGAGATCGCCCCGCACACCGTTTCGGGGGTACGGGCCCCGATGGTGACCAGCGCACCGCCTTGGCTGAGGGTGTGCAGCACCGTGTTGATGCCGCCGATGTGGTCGAGGTTGAGGAACCCGAGGGTGCGCTGCGGACGGCGGGCCGGCCCGTACCTGTCGAGCATCCGGCCGAAGTCCAGTGCGGTGGCCTTGGACCGGCCGGTGGTGCCCGAGCTGAACACCACCAGGCCGGGTCGGTCCCCGGCGCGCAAGCGACCGTAGATCTCATGGTTGGCTTTGCGCCCGGTGTGGGTGGTCCGGTCGCTGACGCCGTCCGGGTCCCCGGCGCCGTCGAGTGTGATCACGCTCTCGGCCTGTGCCAACGCCAGGAACTCCGCGCGTTTGGCTGCCGGCAGGGGTGTGAGCGGAACCGCGATGGCCTTGCACGCGAGCAGCGCGAGGAGCCCGGCGCAGGCTTCCGCGCTGCTGACCCCTTCGAGTGCGACGACCCGCCCGGCGCGGATGCCGTGCCGCTCGAAGCGCCGCTGCCAGGCCGCGACCCGCTCCAGCAGGTGCGCATAACTGTGGCTCCGGTCGCCCACGATGATCGCGTCGGCGTCCCCGAAGCCCTGCATCCGTTCAAGGAACCAGCTGGTCATGGGTTCTCCGAGGCCTCGTGGTGGACAGGAGGGGACGGGTGCGGGGCGTGCTGGGCGCCCGCCCCGCACCTGACGGGAAGGGCTGCACTGGATCGGGCGGTAGCGGCACGGACGGCAGTTGGCGCCAGCCGTTGGCCCGGGCGGTGGCGCGCAACAGCCGGTCGCCGCCCACCACCACCGCGGCGCCGGCGGCGCGCAGCATGGGCAGATCGGCGTGGCGCGCCGCATAGGCGAGCAGCCGGGGCGGCGCGGTGCGGCGCCGGGTGGCGACGCTGTGGACCGCATAGGCCTTGGCACGGCCGGTCATGGGTGGCCGGCTGAGGGCACCGGTGTAGTGGCCCTGGCGTATCTCGGGTTCGGTGCACCAGACTTCGTCGGCCCGCAGGTCCGCCGCGATCAGGTGGAGGCAGGCGGGGAAGGAGCCGGAAAGCAGCACCAGGTGGTCACCGGCGACCTGGTGGCGGCGGAGTTCGGCGAGGGCGTGGGGATGGTAGTAGGTCCCGCTCTCCTGCTCCTTGCGGAACCACTCCTCGGCGATCGCGCTGACCGTGGCTGCCCGGGCACCGGCGAGGTCGGCGAAGTAGGTGCGCAGGGTCAGCTCGGTCGAGCAGCCCAGCCGTGCCATCGCTTTGAACTTGCGTCGCCTTTCCTCGAATTCGGTGGCGGGGCGGCCGAGGGCGGCGAGGTAGTGGCGCAGGAAGGCCTGCGGGCTCGGGGAGGTGGTGAGGGCGTGGTCCACCTCGAAGAACACCGTCCGTGCCGCGCGGGTCCCGGTGTCGGGTCGGGTCCGCTTCATCGGGGCCACCTCCTTGGTCGGTCCGCTCTTCTGCTGTGGCTGCCCGGTCGGTCGGTGGACCGGCCGGTTTCGAAGGGCCCCTCCCCGCGGGGGTGGATGAGAGGGGCCCTCCGCTGCGACGGCGCAGCGGGGGCGTTGCGCCGTCGCGGCTCTGGGCGCGGGCGGTGCGGTGGTCGCTCGCGCTGTGGCCGCGGTGGTCTGCCGGAGGCGTGCGGCCTGTGGTGCGGTGTGTCGTGGGGCGGTACGTCGCGGCCGGGTTTGGGCGTACCCGGGTGATGTGACGACCCGGCGAGGTGCTGGGCCGGGCGTCGCGAGCCGGTGGAGCCCTCCGGTCACGGCACTAGTACCTCAGGGCGAGGGCGAGTTGCCGCGCCCGGATCCTGGCGGAGTTGTGGGGTGGCCGCGTGGCGGGGTGGCGTGCGGCTGCGGGAGCCGCGCGCACCCGCCGTTCGACCTCCTGGACGGCTTCGGCCACGGGGCGGAGGACGGGTAGTCCGAGGAGTTCGGTGATCTGGGTGACGCGTGCGGTGAGGGTGCCGCGGACGGTCCGGTACGGGATTTTGCTGTCTGCCAGCGCCTCGCGAAGGAGCTCGTCCGCGAGGCCCCGTAGGCGCTCCGAGGCGGGACGGTGGCCGTCGTGTTCCAGCCCGAACTCGACGGGCAGGTGGATGCAGGCGTCGTAGGTCCGCCCGGCGCGGGATCGGGTGAGGAGGCCGAGGGTGTCTGCGTACCGCTGGTAGACGTGTTTGACGGGCAGCCCGACGACCGACTTCAACCCCCGATACCACCACGGCATTTCGGGGCTCATGCCAAGCCGCATGCGGGCCTCCAGGTAGGCCCACTCGTGGAAGACTCCGCCGTCGGTCAGGAAGGGACCGTCGCCGGACTCATGGTGAACCCGCTCCTCGAAACGGCGCAGTTGGAGTCCGACCAGTTCCATGGCGCTGAGCTCGGCAAGGGTCTTCCCCGGATGCACTTCGGGGAGGAGTTCCCGTGAGGTCCGAGCTTCGGTACGGGGAATTCCGGTGACCAGGGAGAGCGCTTCCACCGTGGTGGATTTCCCGGAGGAGAACGTGCCGGAAACGGCGAGTTTCAGGTAGGGGTTGTCGGCCCACTGGGGGAGTGACCGCTGCCGTCTCGTCTGGGCGTTCACGCCTTCACCTCTCCCCCGTCGACCCGCTGAAGGTACTCACGCTCGAAATCATCTCAGTCACCCACTGGCTTTCCCAGAGTCCAATATCACCGGCATCAGCGGCGGTATTCGCGCGGACACCATGTCCAGGAACAACAGGTTCGCTCAGTTCGATTCGTTTGAATTCATGACCGTTCATTCGCACTTCTCTGACCCCGGCGACCACTAATTGACGTGGCCGCAGCGATCTCGGTGACCGGGGTCACTCTGGCCCCTACGCAAGGACCTTCAGGCCGGCACGCCGTGCTCGCTGAGCAGACGGACCTGAGGAGCCAAGGTCGCCGGCGCCACACTGTGCCCCCAGCGGCTGAGCTTCTCCGCCGTTCCGGTGCCGGCGTGCGGGCTGAGCAGGATCAGCTGGAGGCCGGACTGCGAAGTGAAGTCGAAGGCGATGCGGGTGAAGCTGAGTTCACCCAGATCCGGGTGGTGCACCACCTGCGTGGTCGACGAGCCGTCGGTGACGTGGTGCCGGGCCCACAGGACGACGAATTCCGGGCTCTCCTCACGCAGGTAGTCGATCAGCGCCAGCATCCGGGCGTCGTGCAACAGCTCCCCGGCCTGGGCGCGGAACCGCGCGACCGCGTCCGAGGCGTCGCACTCCCAGCGCGGGAAACGAGCACCGGCGGCTTCCCGATCGAAGAGCATCTCCAGGTAGTTGGGCCGCTCCCCGCCGATCCCGAGCAGTCGCTCGGCACTGGCGTTGGCCGCGGTGATGTCCCAGTAGCGGTCGATGACGTAGGCGGGGTTGGGGAGGTACTCGTCAACGATCTTCCGAGTGAGCTCCAGGTCTCCGATCGGAATCCTGGGGCGGCCGGTCGCCGCGTACCCCGCGAGCCGCAGCACGTAGAGCAACTGCGCCTCGTCCAGGTCGAGTACGCCGGCGATGGCTTCGAGGATCTCAGGGGAGACGTTCTTCGCCCGCCCCTGCTCGATCCAGGCGTACCAGGAAGCTCCGATGCCGGCGAGCATGGCGACCTCTTCGCGCCGCAGCCCCGGCAGCCGCCGCGCCCCGCCGCCGGGTAACCCCACCTGCTGGGGGGTCACTTCGGCGCGGCGCGCGGCGAGGAAACTTCCCAGTTCGGCGTACTTGGGGTCGACCGGCCGGGTGGGCCGGGCAGCCGCCCTGGTGGTGGCGCTTCGGGTCATGTGGTGATCCTCCTCGGTGGACAGCCACCCTGCGGACGCCGGCCAGGATGACGATCGACGCGGTGGGCCCGCCGCTGCAGCTCCTCTGGAGGGCTATCATAGAGAGTGCTCGCTTTGTTTTCCATAGAAAATAGAGCGCTCTCTTTGTTTTCTCTCAGGTTGGTGCCAGACTCCGATCCCAGGGGATGCGCGAGAGGGACCACCAGGCGCGAGAGGAGCAACCGTGGTGAAGCAGGAACGCGCCGAGCGGACCCGGAAGCTCCTCATCCAAGCAGCCGCCGCGGAGTTCGCCCGACACGGATACGCCGGCACCTCCTTGACCCGCATCAGCCGAGCCGCCACCGCCACCGTCGGCGCCCTGACCTTCCACTTCCCCGCCAAGTCCGAACTCGCCGCGGCCGTGGGGGCCGTGGGCGCGGGCATCACCCGCATGGAGGTTGCCCGAGCCAACCGGGCAGCGCGAACACCGCTCCAGGCCGTGGTCGACATCACCCACGCCCTGGCCCAGCTGCTCTGCGAGGACGACACGGTACGGGCCACCGCCCGGCTCTCCCGCGAGCGGGACGACGGGCGCCACGAGTGGTGCGACGCCTGGATGCCGGTCGTGCGAGAACGGCTGGAGGAAGCCGCACGCGAGGAGTGGCTGCGCTCGGGCAGCGACCCGGAAGTGGTCGCGGTCCTGGTGGGCCATCTGGTCGCCGGCCTGGAGGCCTCCGCCACCGGCTGCGGCGATCCCATCCGCGACGGCCGCTGGAGCCTGCGTGAACAACTGGCTGAGGTATGGGAGTTGATCTCGCTGGGAATCGCCGTCCCCACTCCACCGGAGCCAGCCGGCAGCTCCCCCTCCCACCCCGAGCCCAAAACCACCTGACCCGCCCCCAGGGGCGCTCCCGTGTTCCACAGGCACCGCTCCAAGGGGTCACCGCGACTGGGGCTGTCAGGCACTCAGCCCCGCAACCCCGCCAGGTACACCCGGTACCAGGCCGCCGCCTCGGTGAGACGCGTCAGCGGGCCAGGCCCCGGGTCCACCGAAAGCAGCCGCCAGATCCCATCGCTGCGGAAGTGGTGGTCGCGCGCGAACATCCCCAAGTGGTGCTCGGTCATCCGGCCTTCGCTCGCAGCCAGCCGTTCCACGCACTCCCGCCAGGCCAGCTCCCCCTCGGGGCGGGGTACCACTCGCTGGGCCGCCAGTGCCTCGATGACCTCACGCGCCCGAACGGGCTGAGGATGCGCCGCGTGGTGAATCCCCGTCACCGGAGTGCGGACGACGACGGCCGCGGCGATCAGGCGGGCCAGATCCTCCACACCGACCAGCGACAGCCGCGCCTGCCCGCCGTCCCACCGGGCAGGGACCCGACGCAGCAGCTCAGCCAGGCCCGGGACCGCCCAGCGGTCCCCGGGGCCGACCACCAGCCAGGGTCGCAGCACCAGCCCGCCGGCTGCCAGCACCGGCTCCTCCCCCGCAAGCCGACTGCTGCTGGCGGCCGAACTCGGTCTCGGCATGTGTTCGTTCACCTCGATGTCCCGGTGCGGCCCGGGACCGTAGACGGCGGCCGTGGACACGTGGACGATGCGACCGACCCCGGCCGCCGCGGCTTCGGCCATCAGGGCCGCGGTTCCGTCGCGGTTGACCGCATCGCAGCGGGCCCGGTCCGGACCCACGTAGGAGGTGGTGTTGACCAGGGCCGCCGCGCCGTCGCACACACCCCGCAGGGTGGTGGGGTCGGCGAGATCACCACGCACCCACTCCACCCGCGGGTCGTCGGCGAGGCCTGCGGGGCGGTTGCGCCCGACCACCCGGACGCGCAGCCCGCCACCCGGCGCACCGCGGCGGGCTGCACCAGGGGCGCACAGCTCCCGGAGCACCGCGGAACCGATGAAGCCGGTGGCTCCGGCGAGGACGACCGTCCCCGCGCCCGCCGGGTCCTCGTCCGTGGAGCGTTCACGTGCGGAGCCCTCAACGCCGGCTTCCACGAGACCAGTCGAACCACTCATCGTGCCCCCGTCCATCGCCGTGCGCCCACACGCACGGGCCTCGGGCCGAGCCTATTCGGCGGCCCCCGCGCTCGCCTCCACCCCTCGGCTCGGCTCCCGCTCCGGGGTCCGCAGCTGCCCCTCAGCCACGGCCTGGGCCATGGGGACGGTGACCGGTTCGCGGATCTCGACGGCTGCGATCGCCTCGGGGTGGGCGATCCCCGGCAGCAGGTACCTCAGGAGTTCGGCAATGCGCTCGGACAGGTCCTCGCGGCCGTGCATGATGTTGGAGAGCAACTGCGTCCCGCTGTATGCGCCCACCAGCACCCGGGCGAAGCCTGCCGGATCCGCGCCCGGCAGGAGCTCACCGCGCTTCTCGGCGGCTTCGAGCTGCTCGCGGAAGCTCTCCATCCACAGTTCGTAGGGCGTCGCGTCACGCATGCCGAACTCACCCTGCTCCACGGCGATCCGGACGCCGGCCCGGAAGAGGACGTTGGTCCGCATCATGTCCGCGACCTGCATGCACATGTCCATCAAACGCTGGAGCCCCGCTTCCCCGGGCAGGAACTCCAGGTCGGCGGCCTGCTCGTTCATGACGGTCCGGGCCAGCTCCTCCTTGGAGGAGAAGTGGAAGTACATGGAGCCCATGGTCGCGCCGGCTCTTCGGATGATCTTGTTCATGCTGGCGCCGTGGAACCCGGACTCGTCGAACACCTCGGCCGCCGCTCGAATGATCTTCTCGCGGGTCCGTACAGCGCGCTCCTGCCGTGCCTGTGACATCTGCTCCACTTGCTTCCTTGGTGTGGGTGCCCCAAAAAAACAGAGCGCTCCCTACGTTACGTGGCATCGCCTCCAAGACTCCACCATCCGGTCGAGCCTCTCGACAAACAAAAAGAACACTCTCTATGTTTGAAATCGGCTCCGGCGCACACTTCCGGCCAGGACAGAGCCGTGAACACGCACGTCTGCACTTCTCCGTGCACGTCTCCGCGCGTCCACAACCAGGGGGATCACATGACGCTCGCCGCGTACGAAACGCCACTGCCCACCGTCCTCGCACCGACTCCGGGCACGACCACCGAACTGCCGCACCTGACCACCACCGTTCCCCGCGAGTACGTGCACAAAGCCGCACTCGCCGAGGTTCTGCTCACGGGGTGGCGCCGCACGGCGAGCGACTCCTTCACCATCACCGCCCAGTGGCCCCGAGCCCACAGCTTCTTCGCCCCGATCGGGCGACTACACGACCCGCTGCTGCTCGCCGAGACCGTTCGGCAGACCTTCCCGCTGCTGTCCCACGTGGCCTATGACGTGCCTTTCGGCCACCACCTGATCTGGGACTTCTACCGCTACACGCTCACTCCGGACGCGCTCGCCACCGGCGAGCGCCCCGCCGAGATCACCCTCCACCTCGACTGTGAGGCCACCTTCCGCGGCAACCGCTTCGCCGGGCTGTCCATGCAGGTGCTCGCGGTGCGCGACGGCGTCCAACTCGGCCGGGCCGAAGCCCGCTTCAGCTCCCACACGCCGACCATCTACCGCCGCTGGCGCGGCGCGCACGCCGACCTCGAACGCACCCTCGCCGCAGTCGTCCCGCTCCCACTACCGGTGCCCGCTCACCGGGTCGGACGCGACCGCAGCGCCGACGTCACCCTCTCCGCCACCGAGGACCCCGGCCGCTGGCAGCTACGCGTCGACACCAGCCACCCGGTGCTCTTCGACCACCCCTGCGACCACATCCCGGGTGCACTGTTACTCGAAGCAGCCCGGCAGGCCGCCCACGCCCTCCCCTTCCCGACCATGGCCGTACCCACCAGCATGGACGTCTCGTTCAGCCGGTTCGCCGAACTCGACATGCCCTGCTGGATCACCGCCGAGCACCTGCCCGAGACCCGACCCGGCCGCGCCCGGATCCACGTCACCGCACGCCAGGACGGGCGCGAGGTCTTCTCCGCCACTGTGGGCACCGAACACCTCGCTCCCGCACCACGCATCGCGGCACCACTGAACGGATCCGCGATGGGGGCCTTGGCCGCCGCCTTCGGCGGTTGCTGACCGCACTCCCATCCCGAACCCAGTGAGGACCGGCCCGTGGGGCCGGTCCTCCGCTCGTCGCGCCAGCCCGCGAAGCGCCCCGGCACCCCACCGAAACCCATGTGCCCCCGTCCCCGCCCAGTGGCATGCTGGCCGGGTGAAGGGACCGGAGATCCGCCTCAGCATCGACCCTCGGCTGCACGTCTTCGCCACACCGGAGCGTCGCCGGGCCGGTGCCACGATCCAGACCGACGGCTCCTCCAGCCTCGGCCACGTCGTCGAATCGGTGGGTGTCCCGCTGACCGAGGTCGGCCGGCTGCTGGTGGACGGCCACGAGGTGTCGAGCTCCCACGTGCCCCGGGCGGGCGAGGCCGTCGAGGTGGAGGCCATCGCCCGCCCACAACGGGTAACCGGTGCGCCGCTGCGCTTCCTGCTCGACGTCCACCTCGGCACCCTCGCCCGCCGGCTGCGACTGCTGGGCGTGGACGCCGCCTACGAGAACGAGGACATCGGCGACGCCGCCCTGGCCACCCGCTCCGCCACCGAGCGCCGGGTCATGCTCTCCCGTGACCGCGGACTGTTGCGCCGCAGGGAGCTGTGGGCTGGCGCCTACGTCTACAGCGACCAGCCCGAGGAGCAACTGCGCGACGTACTGGGCAGGTTCGCGCCGCGGCTCGCCCCCTGGACCCGCTGCACCGCGTGCAACGGCCCGCTACGCGAGGCCGACAAGGGCGCGGTGGGCGAGTACCTCGAAGCGGGCACCCAGCGCAGCTACGAGGTCTTCGCCCAGTGCACCCGGTGCACGCGGGTCTACTGGCGCGGAGCGCACCATGCCCGGCTGGAGGCCATCGTGCGGGCGGCGCTGGAGGAGTTCGGCAGCGCCGCCGCCTGAGTGCGCGCGTGGGACGGGAGTCCTTCGAGCGCCTCGTCGGAACGGCGCGACAGGTCGCGCGCCTGTCCGGGGCCCTCGGGGCCCCTCCGGTCGATCGTTTCGGGGCCGCGGCGCCGACCGCCCGGGCGGCGTGCAACTGCGCCAGGGCGGCCGGCGCCGCGGATTCGTCAGAAATCGGGCCGTTTTTTCAACTGCGGAGTTCAGAAGGCATACGGGTCACCGGTGTTCAAGGCGAGCACCGCGTGCTCGTTGTTGCGTAGGTCTCGGTCCGTGGCTCCGCCGTTCCACCAGGTGTCGATGCGCACCACGGTCTCCGAGGGCTTCGCCTTCAGCCGCAGTGCCAAACCGATGTGGCGCCCCGAGCCGTGCGCCGGGAGCGGCCCCGTCTCGCAGACCAGCACCCGCGGACCGACCCGCGCGCACCCGGGCTCCAGCCGCTGCCGGTCGGCGAGGTCCGTGGTGAAGCGGAGCCGGACGGTGGTGTTGGGGACCGCGGAGGGACCGCTGTTCTGCGGCACCAGCCAGACCCCGAGCCGGTCCTCGGTGAGGGCCACCTGTCCGTGGTACGAAACGTCCGCGTCCCCGCCCGCCGCCTGCGCCGGGAGCACCAGGAGCACGCTCAGTGCCGTCGTCAGCACGGCGGTCCATCCCGCGCGCCGGCCTGCCTTGGTTCGCATTCCGATACCACCTCCGCGTTCGCCACTGGGCACAGCTTCTGCGCGCACCCTAGACACCCGGGCGGTCAGACCATCGCAAGAACGCACCCGTCGGGCGACGTGGTCACCCGGATGCACCCGGAGCCGCGAGGACGGCCACGACCACTCCCGCTGTTCCCCTCGTCGCCGGCGACCACCCGGTAGGCGCCCCGCCGCCTTGCCACGCCCCCCACCTATGCTGGCCGTACCGCCCGATCAGCTGATCACAGGAGTGGGGCCGGCCCCGGCCCCTCACCCCGCCCAGCCGGCCCGTACCTCACGAGGAGCATCCGATGACCGCGCCCGCCCACGCCCCCCGCACCGCAGTCGTCACGGGCGCCAGCAGCGGGATCGGCGCGGCCACCGCCCGGCAGCTCGCCGCCGCCGGGTTCCACGTGGTCCTCACCGCCCGGCGCAAGGACCGCATCGAGGACCTCGCCGCGGAGATCACCGCCGCCGGCCACCGGGCCACCGCGCACGCCCTCGACGTCACCGACCGCGCCGCCGTGGACGCCTTCGCCGCTGAGCTCCGGCGCTCGTCCTCCGTCGACGTGTTGGTCAACAACGCGGGCGGCGCCCTCGGCGCCGAACCCGTCGCCACCGGCGACCCCGCCGACTGGCGCACCATGTACGAGGTCAACGTCATCGGCACGCTGCACGTCACCCAGGCCCTGCTGCCCGCCCTGACCGCGAGCGGCGACGGCACCGTGGTGGTGCTCTCCTCGACGGCGGGCCACGCCACCTACGAGGGCGGCGCCGGTTACGTCGCGGCCAAGAACGGCGCTCGGGTACTCGCCGAAACGCTGCGTCTGGAGATCGTCGGCCAGCCGGTGCGGGTCATCGAGATCGCCCCCGGCATGGTCAGGACCGAGGAGTTCGCGGTCACCCGGTTCCGGGGCGACCGGGAGAAGGCAGCCAAGGTGTACGCGGGGGTGGCCGAGCCCCTGACGGCCGAGGACGTCGCAGAAACCGTCACCTGGGCGGTCACCCGGCCCAGCCACGTGAACATCGACCTACTCGTGGTCCGTCCCCGCGCCCAGGCCTCCAACTCCAAGGTGCACCGCGAGCTCTGATCCAGCGCACCAGCCGTCCTGCGGGCACCACGACGGACCGGCACCTGGGCCCGCCGCCCTCGGTGGGCCCAACGGCCGCCTCTCCTGCTTCTGTTACTGCCGAGCCGCCGAACGGTACGGGTCCAAGCCCCGCGCCGGTTCCCCCCTCAGGCACTCCCGCTGCTGGCATCGTCCGCGCGTCCCGAGGTCCGAGGGCCTCAAGGAGCCTGAAGATTGCCGAGGTACGGCAGTGACCTGACCGGCCCGCCCTGACAGGATCCAGAACGACAGCAGCCGGGGCGCCCCTAGCTCCCCGGCCGCACGACGAACGAGCACGGACCCCTTCCCCTCGTTGCCCACGTGCGCTCGCTGCTACGTTCTCGTCGCCCTCGGGGGGTACTCGATGTTGTTCCTGTCTGTCGTGTTGGCCATCGCCGCCATAGTGATGTTCGTCCTCGCGCGCCGCGGCGGCCCGGGCAGGCTGAAGGTCGGCGCCGTGGGCGCTCTGGTCGTCTCCGCCCTCTTTGGCACCGCCAGCTTCGTCTACGTCGTGAGCGCCTACGAGGTGGGAGTGCCGGTCACCTTCGGCAAGGTGGGCTCGCCGCTGCGGTCCGGCATGCACCTCAAGTCCCCCTTCACCGACGTCACGACCTTCTCGACCCGCCCGGTCGACCTCAACCTCTCCGACAAGGACGTGGTCGAGGTGCGCTCCAACCAAGGCGGCGTGATGTACGTGGAGATCACCGTGAAGTGGGCGGTGCAGCCCGAGAAGGCCGTGGAGCTCTACCGGCTCGCGGGCAGCGAGCAGGCCATCCAGCAGCGGCTGGTCTTCCCCGACAGCCGGGAGATCGTCCGCAACGTCTTCGCCCGCTACACCAGTGAGCAGGGTTACACCTCGGGCCGCGAGCAGATCAACTCCGAGATCGGCAAGCTGATCAAGGAGCGGCTGGCCCCCCGCGGCATCGACGTGACCACGGTCAACCTGCGGAACGTGAAGCCTTCGGACCAGCTCCAGGAGCAGATCGACCGCAAGATCCAGCAGCAGCAGTCGACCGAGCGGGCCACCGAAGCGGCTCGTACCGCAACGGCGGAGGCCGAGCGGCGGCGGATCGAGGCCGAGGGCATCGCCAAGGCGAACAAGATCCTCAACGCCTCGCTGACGGACAAGGTGCTGCTGAACCAGTGCATCGAAGCCTTCAAGGAGGCGGCGACGAAGAACGCGGTGTACACCGTGCCTTGCGGCAACGGGAACGGGACCCCGTTGATCGTCGACGGCACCAAGCGCTGACCCGAGCCCGCCCGTGGAGGGGGCGGAGCGGGAGCGGGGTAGGGGTGGCGGGGGCGTACCGGAAGTTGGGTGCGCCCCCGCCGCCCGTTCGGACGGCTCCTACACCAGGCCGGCCCGGCGCAGGTGCGGCAGCAGCGGGGCCGGTTTGAGGCCGGCCTCTTCCGCCGCCCGCAACGCGCGGCCCAGGTCCTCGGCCAGGGTGGGGGTGAAGTGCAGCAACACGATGTCGCCCGCCTTCAGCCGCGGGGTCGGCGGCGGCTCGCTCCAGGTGGTGAGGTCATGGGTCCAGGTGACCACGGCCTTGGCCCCGCACGCCCGGGCGGCCCGGCGCACCGAGTCGTCGTAGCTGCCGTAAGGGGGGCGCAGCACCTTCGTCCGGCGGCCGAAGGTGTCGGCGAGTTGCTCGCGCGCGCCGCAGACCTCGGCACGCTGAGCAGCGTCGTCGAGGGTGGTCAGGTCGGGGTGGTTGACCGTGTGGTTCTCCACCTTGATCCGGCCCTGCTCGGTGAGGTTCGTGAAGTAGCCGGTGTCGTAGCCGGTCGCGGCCGGCAGGAGGAACAGTGTGGCGGGGATGCGCTCGTCCACCAGCAGCCGGGCCACCTCGGGGTCGTGGTACCAGCCGTCGTCGATGGTGAGGAAGACCACCGGCTTCTCAGTGGGCACCCGGGAGACGACCGGTGGTAGCGGTCGATGACGGGCGCTGGCCTCCGCCGTGGCGGGGGCGGCGAGGCCGACGGTCATCAGCAGGGGCGCGAGAAGGGCGACTGGTACCCGGGGTCTCCACATGGCGCCCACCTTGGTCTAGACCAAAAGCTGCGTCAACCCCCTTGCAGACAAGGCCTGTTGGAGACCACGATGACTGGAGGCCATGTGTAGGCCTACCGCGCGACGAAGCCCCACCCGCCCACGGTCAACGAGGCCTCCCGTACCTTCGAGACATGATCACGTCCGCAGACGTCCGGGCCGTCGCCCTCGCGCTCCCCCGGACCACCGAGAAGATCGCCTGGTCCATGCCCACCTTCCGGGTCGCGGGGAAGATGTTCGCCACCCTCCCCGAGGACGAGACCTCGATGGCGGTGCGCTGTCCGAAACTGGAGCGCCAAGAGCTCGTGCTGGCCGAGCCGGGCAAGTTCTGGGTGGCCGCCCACGAAGCCGCCTCCGCCTGGGTGCGGGTCCGGCTCGCCGCCCTTGAGGACGCCGGGGAACTCCGCGACATCCTGACCGACTCCTGGCGTCAGGCGGCACCCGACGAACTCCTCGCCGACCACCCGGAGCTCGCCGCCCCGCCGGAAGGCTGATGTCCGGGCGCCCCCGGTTCACCCCTCGGGCAACTCCTGGGCGGGCAACCGGCCCTCACGCACAGCGTCGACCAGCACCTGGTGGTCACGCTCGTTCTGGTCGGCGTACGCCTCGGCGAACACCACCAGCGCCCGGTCGAAGGGGTCGCCCTTGCCCAGGTAGGCGGCGATCGCCATCCGGTCACCGGACCGCGCGTGCGCACGAGCCAGCGTGACCCCGCACAGCTCACCGAACGCCTGCATGTCCTCCGGCCGCATCCGCTCCGGCGTGGCGATGCCCTTCCAGTCGCGCAGCTGACGGACGTAGAAGTCGCGCCGTTTGCCGTCGATGCCGTCCACCCGCTCCCAGCCGAGGAAGATATCGCTCGTGGCCTGCATCAACCGCTGGCCCGAGACCACCCGCTCGCCCTGGTTGCGGTACTGGCTCACGCCGACGTGTTGGGCGAGCACCGAGGCGTCGGCCTCCTTGGCCTGAAGGAAGAGCGGGTCCTGATCGTCCCGGCCCAGCAGCAGGAAGATCCAGCACCGGGTACCCACACTGCCCACGCCGACCACCTTGCGGGCGACATCCGTCAACCGGTAGTCCGCCAGCAGGAGGCGGCGGTCGGTGGCCAACGTACGGCCGTACCGCTCGATCAGACCACGCAACTGGCTTTCGAGCACACCGCGTTCGACGTCCGGAAGCAAGTCCCCGATCGGAACGAGCAACGGGGGGTCCGGGGCGATCCGGGGCCGTCCGTCCACCACCTCGGTGAGCTTGTCGAAGGCTTGCAGGCTGTCGCGCGTACGGGCCTTGGCCATGGCGCGGGCCATCCTCTTCTGCGCGCGCCGGTGGAGCCTGCTCGTGGCTGCGGCCTCCATAAGGCCGGCGTCGATCTTCGCGTACCAGACGTCGAGGTTGCCCATCGACGCGAAACGGATCATCGACTCTCGGTACGAACGCACGGTGGCGCTCACGATCCGGGCACGCTCGGCATCGGCGAATCCGTTCGCCCGGCCCGCGATCACGAGGCTCGCCGACAGTCGTTTTACGTCCCACTCCCAGGGGCCCGGCAGGGTCTCGTCGAAGTCATTGATGTCGAACATCAACTGCCGTTCGGGCGAGGCCAGCAGACGGAAGTTCAGCAGGTGTGCATCCCCGCACAGTTGGGCCGTGAGTCCCGAACGTGGGGTGCCCGCCAGGTCGGAAGCCATGATCGCGGCGGCGCCCCGGTAGAAGCGGAAAGGGGATTGCGTCATGCGGCCGTAGCGGATCGGTACGAGTTCCGGCACCCGTGCCGCCGACTGTTCCTGGAGGATCGCCAGTGGATCCGGTCGATCGGGAGACGGGCGGTACTCCGCGTGGCTCGATCGCGGCGTGCGGCGCCGGGCCTCCTTCCCGAGTGCGGCCCGCTCCTCGCGGGTGGCGTCGGGCGCCGCCCGCATGGCCGTGGTCGCGTGCTCGAACATCGAGGGCTCCTACCTGGCGAAGGCTCCAACTGACGCGGCGGCCCTAGCGTCCGCCGCAACGTCCGCGGTGGGCGCCGCGACCTGCACGGGTGCGCAGCGCCCACCATGTGGCCGGAGGGCGGGAGCGCCCTCAGCCGTGGGCCTCGACCTCGGCCTCCGCGACGGCGATGGCGATGCCGAGCGCCTTGGCGATGTTGCCGGCGGCCGTCATGACGCGGGCGGTGCCCACGATGGGCGCGATGGCGACGAGGACGTCCTGCAACTGTTCTGCGGTGAGTCCGGCCTTGAGGGCGGGGTCGATGTGGGCCGCGTAGGAGATCGGCGGAGCGTCCGAGGCCGCGAGCGCCGCGATCCGCGTGAGCAGCAGCATGTCCGGGGCGAGCCCGCACCGGTCGATCGAGTCGCCCGTCATGGCGGCGAGGGTGTCCAGGACCGGGGTTTCAGATGCAGTGGACATGACGGATGTCCTCCTGGTGCGGATCGGCGTGTAGGAGTGTGCGGTACTGGTGGCGGCTGCCCACCGAAGTCGGGACCCACCTCAACCCTAAGACCGCCACGGGGTCCTCGCACGGGGGCGCACATCCCGGTGGCCGCCTCGGGGCGAGCGGTCCGGGGACCGCCGGCCCGACGCGGCCACCGCGGGCACCTCAGCCCTTGACGCAGACGACCTGCTTGAGCTTCGCGACCACCTGCACCAGGTCCTTCTGCTGCTCGATGACCTGCCCGATCGGCTTGTAGGCGGCCGGAATCTCGTCCACGACGCCGGAGTCCTTGCGGCACTCCACACCCCGCGTCTGGTCCTCCAGGTCCTTCGCCGTGAACCTCCGCTTCGCGGCGTTGCGGCTCATCCGCCTGCCGGCTCCGTGCGAGGCGGAGTTGAACGACTTCTCGTTGCCCAGTCCACGGACGATGTAGGACTCGGTACCCATGGACCCGGGGATCACCCCCCACTCCCCCGCCCCGGCACTGATGGCGCCCTTGCGGGTGACCAGCAGGTCCATCCCGTCGTACCGCTCCTCGCTGACGTAGTTGTGGTGGCAGCTGATCTCCTGGTCGAAGGTGACCTTCGCCTTGCGGAACTCGCGGCGCACCACTTCCTTGAAGAGGCTCATCATGATGGCGCGGTTGTACTTCGCGTACTCCTGGGCCCAGAAGAGGTCCTCGCGGTAGGCCGCCATCTGCGGTGTGCCGGCGACGAAGACGGCGAGGTCCCGGTCAACGAGGTCCTGGTTGTGCGGGAGCTTCTGGGCCACCCCGATGTGATGGTCGGCCAACTCCTTGCCGATGTTGCGGGAGCCGGAGTGGAGCATCAGCCAGACCGTGCCGTCCTGGTCCAGGCAGAACTCGATGAAGTGGTTGCCCGATCCGAGGGTTCCCATCTGCTTGGCGGCTCGCTCACGTCGGAACTTGACGGCCTCGGCCACGAAGTCGAAGCGCCCCCAGAAGTCATCCCAGCCGGCCGTGGGGAAACCGTGGAGCCGGCCCGGATCCACCTCCTCGGCGTGCATACCCCGCCCCACCGGGATGGCCTCTTCGAGTTTGGAGCGCAGTCGGGAGAGGTCGCCGGGCAAGTCCTCGGCGGTCAGTGAGGTCCGTACCGCGGACATGCCGCACCCGATGTCGACGCCGACCGCGGCCGGACAGACCGCGCCCTGCATGGCGATGACGGAGCCCACGGTGGCGCCCTTGCCGAAATGGACGTCGGGCATGACCGCCAGGCCCTTGATCCAGGGCAGGGTCGCCACGTTGCGCAACTGCCTCATGGCGACGTCCTCCACCGTGGACGGGTCGGCCCACATACGGATCGGCACCTTCGCGCCCGGCACCTCGACATATGACATAACTGCCCCATTCCCCCGAAAAGTATGAAAACGCAAAAAGCCTTGCTCATATCCGCAAGTAGGTCAGCGGACCGGCGTCATCAGCGGTGCGTGCGATAGACATTGTGTCCACCCGCCGCACCAGCGCGGCAACCGCATTTCCTGCTCGAAGGGAGCCGCACGACGTGCAGCGAAAGACGTACTTCCGGTCCCTCGCGGCCCTCGGGCCCCTGCTCCTGGTGGCGCTCACGGGATGCACCAGCGGCTCCGCGGACGGCAGTGGAAACACCGACTCGAAATCGGACGGGAAACCGGTGGCCGCACCGCCCGGCAAGTACCAGACCCTGCCCGAACCCTGCGGCTCCCCCTCACCGGACCAACTCAAGGCACTGTTGCCGACGGACCCCGAGCTCACCGCCGAACAACGAGACCGGCTCTACACCGGCCACGCCGACCCCTCCTACGACGGGGACCGCCGGGTGGGCTGCCGCTGGAAGGCCCAGGCCCCGGAAGCCACCCGACTGCTCTACCTCGGCTACGAGCGGGTCGTCTCCTACGACCGCGGGGTCAGCGACGACGACAAGGCCCGCCAGGTGTACACCCGGCAGCTGACCACCGCCCAGGTGCCGCAGACCCCTGCCGACCAGCAAGGCAGCTCCGGCGCGACGAGCCCGACCGCACGCCCCTCCGCATCCGCCAACCCGTCGGCTTCGAGCGGCACGCCAACCACGACCACCAGCAGGTCCCCGAGCCCGACGACGACCACCGGCGCGCCGGCGGCCCTCGGCTCCCGCCTCCTGGAGGACCTCGGCGAAGAGGGCTTCCTGGACGACCGGCTCACCCCGGTCGGACCCACCACCCAGTCCCGGAAGGTACATGTGGTGTTCCGCTCATCGAACGTGATCGTGACGGTGACCTACACCATCCAACCGACCGCACCCGCCACCGCTCCCGACGGCGTCGAAACCCAGCAGGCCGCAGTGAAGTTGGCGCAGGCACTCGCCGGACGCTTCGACGAGTAACCGTCCAGAGCCGGAACGCAACCTGGTCCGCCCGGACTGCGACACAGACGGAATGGGAGCTACCGTGGCGTGGTCCCGCCGCCACACGAGTGAAGGAATCATGCACCGATCGCACGGATCGCACCGGTCAGCCGCCCCGTTTACCCGTCTCCTCGCCGCCGCCGCGGTCCCGGTGATGCTTCTCGCCGTGGGCTGCTCCTCGGACTCCGATTCAGCGCAGGGCGGCACCGGTTCCAAGGACGGCAAGAAATCCGCGGACGGGGCCTCCGCGACCTCCCAAGCGCCCAGCGTCAAGCCCTCCCCGACCCTGGAAGAGGCCACCTACGCGAAGCTGCCCGAGCCCTGCCGCACCATCTCCCAGAAGACCACCGGCGAGCTCGTGCCGAACGCGAAGGACAAGGACGGCAGCGGCGCCAAGTCCAACGACCTGTCCAGCCGTGGCAGCTGCTCCTGGCACGGCCTGGCCGACGAGGGCCTGAAGGGATCCAAGTACCGCTGGCTCGCGGTGTCCCTCACCCGCTACGACTCCGAGGAGTCCCTGGGCAGCGGCAACGAGCGCGCCGCCGAGCAGTTCGCCAAGCAGGTCGCGGCGGCCAGCGCCACCGAGGGGGCGGTCGACGTGAAGTCGCAGCCGGCAACGGGCATCGGCGACCAGGCGACCACCGTCGCGTACAAGACGAAGCAGACGGTCGACTTCTTCAACCAGACCGTCGTGGCACGCGCCCAGAACGTGGTCGTGACCCTCGACTACAACGGCGCCTCCTACGAGGGCGCCAAGGCGCCGGACCCGTCGACCCTCCTGAAGGACGCCCAGCGGGCAGCCCAGGAGGTCGTGGCAGCGGTGGCAGCCGCGAACAAGTAGCTCGAAGGCGGACGACCGGCGCCAGCCCAGTAGTCTCCGCCTCATCGTCGCTAGTGGGAGGGGATCGCGGGTGGCCGCGATGCAGCTGACTCGTACGCACCGCATTCTGATCGGGGTCGTCGTCGCGGGTGCCGTCGTCATCGCCGGCATCGGCTTCGCCGGCTCGTACGCCGCGGTGCGCGCACTGGCCGAGAAGAAGGGCTTCGGGTCCTTCTCCCTGGTCTTCCCGATCGGCATCGACATGGGCATCTGCGTACTGCTCGCCCTCTTCCCTGTCAAGTTCTTCTGTTCAGGTGATTGCCCACGTGGGGAGAACGGCTGTAGCGACGATCTCGGTGCCGCCCGGGTCTCCCGGCCGGAAAGCACCTTGGCGAGCTGCAGACCCCAGAGAGAACGAAGAGGCTGGCCATTTTCAGCCAACTCACCCGGTGACGGATGTGCCGAGGGGGTCCGTAGCGGATCCTGGGGGCGAATCACCGCAGTTCAGCTGCAAGCCAGGAGGAGGCAGGGGTGGCCGCCGACCCGCTGGAAACGGCCTGGAAGATCCAGGCGGCATTGGCCGATTCGACAGGCAAGGCGGACACAAAGGCGTCCATCGCTCTCAGCCTCCAGTCAACCGTGCTCGCCCTGCTCGGGGTACTGGCCGCCTCGGGCCGCGGAGTCGACGCACGGTCCATGGCCGGCCAAGTGCTGCTGTGGACGGGTGGGTGCATCCTTCTCTGCGGTGCGCTTCTGGCCGCCGCTGCGGTGGCCCCCAACCTGCGGTTGGAGCGCAGAGGACCTGGCCCAGACGACGACTACCTGTTCTTCGGGCATCTCCGCCACTTCGAGCCCGAGACCCTGGAAGCTGCTCTGCGCTCGGGCTCCGCGTTGTCCGCGCTGTCACGGCAGATCGTCGTCATGAGTGAGATCGCCTGGACCAAGCACCGTCGAGTACAGCTCTCCCTGCTGCTAGCGGTGACGGGTTGCGCGGTGATTGGCGCCTCGGCCGCAATAGGGTGAGCGACGCCTCTGGGGTATGAAGTGAATTTTCGTCATCTGGTATCGGATGCCGCCTGGAATGACTTACTGCACCGAGGACAGAGGCGCCGCTACGCGCGAGCCACATGGCTCTTTCACCAGGGAGAGTCACCTGACTTCGTCATCGCCCTGACTGACGGAATCGTCAAGATCGTCCAGTTGGCGGGAGACGGGACGGAGACACCTCTAGCGCTGCGCGGCCAGGGCGAGGTCTTGGGCGAGATCGGCGCACTCCTCGACAAGCCTCGATCGGCCTCCGTGAAGGCGGTCTCCGAATGCGTCGGGTACGTCCTTCCCGCACACGCGTTTCGGGGATACATCGACCGTCACGGCCTCAACCCGACCGTGTATCGACTCACCGTTCAGCGCATGCACGAGAACGAGCAGCTCCGCACCGCGTTGACGAGGCTGTCGCCGCAAGCCCGGGTGGCCCGGGTGATTGAGTACCTGGTCACGGAAGTCGGCGAAAGTGCGGATGACGGGACGGTCGTCCTCCGGCTCGGGATGTCCCGAGACGAGTTGGCAGCGATGGCTTCGATGAGCCGCTCGTCAGCGATGGCCGTCTTACGAGAGCTTCATGATGCCCGTGTCCTCGAGCTGGGCCGGGAGCGTCTGGTGGTCAGGGACAGCGCAGCCCTCACCAAGCTGTCCGAGGGGTGACAGCACCCACCAGCTTCACCGTGACCCACATCACCTTCGTACCGTCCAAAGCTGGACGGTATCCCGCCGCGTTCACCGCCACAGTGGCTTCGACCACCGCAACAAGAGGAGGACACACCAATGGCACCTTCCTGGGAGCCCTTGTGGCCCTACCGGGCTGTCCTTGCGGTTGATGCCAAGGACTTCAGCTCGCACACCAGCAAACGCATGCAGGAGATCAACGCGGACATCCAGCAAGTGCTCGCACAGGCCCTGTCCGCCATCGGCCTCAGTGCGCGCTGGGAACAGCGGGCTTTCCCGCAGCACACGGGTGACGGGTACGTCGCCGGCCTGGACCCCGAAGTCTTGCCGGCCCTGGTGGGATGCTTCCCGGGAGCCCTGAGCGACGTTTTGCACGATTACAGAAGGCAGCATGCCGGCAAGAGCGTGCTGCAACTGCGAGTCAGTGTCCATGTCGGTCCACTGCCCTCATCGGGGCTGGGCGTTCCCATGGTCGAAACCCATCGTCTTCTCGACGACGAGAAGCTCCGGAACCTCCTCAAAAATGCCAATCCTCAGCGCACGAACACGGTGATGATCATCTCGCAGCGTGTGTATGAGGACGTCTTCCAGAGCGGACTCGACACAGGCGCCACCATCTCTGATGACTTTGCACAGAGCATCGCCAGGGCCAAGAAGTTCGCCCAGCCTGCCTGGCTGCACGTTCCCGGCCTCGATTGGGGTCTTGCGGATCGGTCGTTGTTCGAGGTCCCGGAGCAGCACACTTCGGCCTTTTCCTCCTCTGCTCAGGAAGCGCAGCAAGAGGAAGCACGGCCCGCGTCAGCACCGTCTTTCGTCCAGCTCGGCAACCGAAATAACCAGGCGCAGAACCAGTACTTTTACGGCACGGGAGACCCGCGTTGACCGACAATCCTTTTCTGACAGGAGAGCCTGAAGACCCGGCCGAGCCTCCTCAGTCGTCCGCCGACGGGCCCGCACACCAGCCCACCCCTGCTCGGGAAGCCCCTTCTCCCCACCCAACACCCCACCGTCCTTGGGCCGACTGGCTGGGTCGCAACAGCCGTTCACGCGACGCCGCATTCACGCAAGCAGGCGCGGAGACGCCGATCGGCGCACCCCCGACGGTGGCGGTCCCAACCCCCGCCGCCGAGCCCGAGGAACGGTACAGCCCGGTCCCGGGTTACGAAGCCCAGCCTGCATCCCCGCAGGAAGAAAATATTAAGGCGGATAGCCGTGCGGCTGTCCACGTACCGTCTGCGCCCGTGTCACCCCACTCGCCTGGCGGTGAAGAGGGTGCGGCGGTCACCGCCTCGTCCGGGGCTGCGGAATCCGAGGCCGATCCAAGCGACTGGGAGGCCCCTCCACTGACCGATCCTCCCTCATTCCCCGTACCGGACGCCGCAGGAGTTCACCTCCAGCAGGTGGCCGCTCATGGCGTCGGTTACCAGGCAGAGAACCAGCACTTCTATGGCGGAGATTTCGTGCGGCAGCAGCCCGTGCGTCCCGCGGATCTCGCCGTGTGCGCCGATGATCGTTTCGTCCCGCCGCGGAATACCGCCGAGTGGGAACAGGCCCAATCCGTACTCAGGAAGCAGGGGGTAGTCGTTCTCTGTGCGCCGCCGGGAACAGGACGACGCACCGCTGCCCTGCGCTTGCTGATGACCGTGGCATCCGCGCCGTTGCCTATCGTGGATCTCGAGCCTGAGTGGTCGAAGCCCGACGCCAAAAAACTGCCGGCTAGGGCTGGCCACGGATACATCCTCGACCTCTCGGACATGCAGCAACAGCAGCCGGGACCCCGCTTCGGTCAGGGACTGCTCAACCACGGAAGTGACGGAACAAAGAGCGCTTGCTATCTGGTGGTCCTCACCACGCCAGACGAATGGCATGGAGTATGGGCCGAAGAAACCCGCCACGTCATGGTCAAGCACTCGTCACCGCATGCGAAGCCTCTGGCGTGTCAAGAACTACGCCTGCTCGGTGCAGAGCATCGCATCGCCTGGCTGAACGAGGAGACGTACAAGGATATCTGGCTTTCCAACCCACCCGCTCAAGAGGCCCGACGGCTCGCTCGCATTGTCTACGAGGCGAAGGAGAACGACAACAGCATCATCGACGAGTTCCGCGGGTGGAACACTCACATCAACTCCCTGCTCACCCCGGCGAAACTCGGGCTCCCCGGAGAGCCGGAGCTCGTATCCACACGAGCCACCGTATGGGCAGGCGCGCTGCTCCACGGAGGCAGGAAGCAGTCCGTACTCCACGCTGCCGACTTGCTTCTTGAAAAGCTCAGCTTCACACGCGAGCCTCTCAACGTTCTCGCGGATGCCACGTCCAGTCACCGCCTCAAAGCCGCCACCCTTACACCCAGCGGGGATCGGGCGTACCATGCGCAGGACAAGCACGATCTGGCACCCGCCATCCTCAGGCACTTGTGGGAAGAGTTTCCGACCCAGCGGAATCTGCTGCGTTCATGGGCAGTTTCCGTCGTAGCCCACCAGGCAATTCCTGACGACGATGCGCGTATCGCTGTCGACTCACTCCTCGAACTGTCACGGGAACTGCACGACAACAGCATTATCGACGGAATCGCCAAGGAGGTATCCGAGCGCCGAATGCCACTGGCGGTAGAAGCACTCACCACGGCGGCACTCGACCCGGCCCTGGGTAAGTATGTCCGGGAACGCTTGTACCGATGGATGCTCGGCAAGCCGTCGTCGACAATGGTCGATCTGGTCACGCAGGTCTGTGGCGGAGAACTTGCTGTCCGCCAGCCAGCCATCGCCATGACGCGGCTGGCCAGGGCAGCCGTGCACGCTCAGTACCCCTCGCGCCCCATGGTGGATACGTTTCGACGGCTTGCACAGATCAACCCGGCCGAAGTAGCCAAGGCCCTCGATACGTGGTTGACGGAGGACCCGGCAAAGAAGCACGGTCTGGTCGCCTTCCTTTCTCTGGCTGCCAGCGATGAAGGCACGCGGCTTCTTCTGAACACGACAAACAGCCCTGAGGGCAGGCAGCGCTTCGTACGGGCCTGGCAGCAACTGCTCCAGGACGAGGAATCTCAGAGTGCGGCAGATGAACAGCTCGGCGCATGGGGCGCCGAGGCCGAGAACGGTGGGCTGCCCTCGGAGCTCCTGGTCGACCTCATGTCCGAGGTGTATGAACCCCGGATCCATCGCAGCGGTCTGCAGCGATTCTTCGCGCGGGATTCCGACTTCCAGGATTCGTTCTGGGGTGAGGTGTACCGGCGAGTGATCATCAGGACTCACGAACGTGAGAAAGCATCAGGCGAGTGATGGCGTACTTCGGGCTGCGCCGACGTCTTCGTCACCGGATTTCCACTACGTGGCCGACGAAGCTCTGGGGCGTGGCCTACACGGTCAGCGGTGTGCTGCACTGCCGTATCGCTTCCGGCACGCCAGGCCAGAAGCGTGCCCTTGTGCGCGCGGCTGCGCGAATGGCTCTGGAGAGGAACGCATCGCAAATTACCCGCGAATATCTGCCAGGACAACTCGAAGAAGCGCAGAGCGCGCTCGCGCTGGAGCTATCTGAGTGGCGGCAGGTGGACGCGAGGTGGCCGATAGAGATCAAGGCCCGCCTCGTTCTCCGGCTGGAAGGCGAAGCCGCAGCACGTGCCCAGGCATACGAGGATGCCTTGCGCGATCAGCAGCTCCATCACGAGCTGTACGAGTCCCGTGTCTCATACATGCGAGACAAGGTGCTCGGCGATGCGGACACGGCGCGAGCATGGTGGCTCGAACGCCACCGCGAAGGGCACCAGTTGATCGCGTGGGACGAGTTCAACACACACATCCTGCCATTCGTTGGAAGGGCCGAGGATGCACAGACGAACGCCATGCGCACGGCCTATGTACTGGCCCAGGTAGTCGAGAGGCTGGAGGACGACCCGGCTCGCCACAAGTTGTTCGTCACCACCGCGCGATTCCTGATGAAGGAGATGGACTGGCCGGACCTGGCGGAGGCTCTCTCGCTGGCCGAGCAACGGAAGCTCCAGCCGGAGCAGTAGGTTCCACAGTGAGCGAGCCAGCATGCTCCCCTGGCCCGCTTCCCATCCCCGTGACGGCATACTTCCTGGCATTCGTCGCTGCGCCATCTGCGAAACGTCCAGCTCACAGGACAGGCTCCACTGAACCGCTGCGAGAGTGGCGCCCATACTTGTGGGGTCGTCAGTGTTCCAGCGGGCGCAGCGGCAGGACGTTGCCGAACTCCAGTCTCGGTACTGGCGACGAGTCCTGCTGCTGAGTGAGGACTGCGCTCGCGAGGGTGAGCCGAGTCACCTGCTGGCGGAGTTCCTCGATCTCAGCCTTCTGGTTCGCGATGGTCTTCCTGAGCTTGGCGACGGTCTCGCGGAGCCGTTTCTCGGTCTCAGGCACCTGCTGGGTCTCGTTGCGGACGCGTTCGTAGAACTCGTTCTTCAGATCTGCGTGCCGCTTCATGAGAGCCATGCGGTGAACGTCAGCTTCGACGGCCAGGGCAGTGACGGTGAGGCTGCCGTTGGAAACGGTGGGCTGTCCGGCCAGGAGGCGGTCCATGGCCTCGCGGATGCGGATGCGCTCGTCCTGGTGCTGCTGGGTCATGTCAGAGCCTCGATGGTCTGGGCGGTGGCGTCGTGGGTTGCGGCCGTCTCGCGCAGCCGGGCGGAGTTGGCGTGCAATTTCCGGGCGATGGGTCCCGGTGCATGTTCGGCGAGCTGGTCGATCTCGTCGGCTCGCTCGCGTAGTTGGCGCGCGTGGGTGTCGGTGCGGACCGTGTTGCCGCAGCCGGACTCGCAGGCATACTGCCTCGGGGCCGTGGCGCCCGGATCGGGGCCACAGAGTGCGTTGTCGTGCTTGAAGGCGCAGATCAAGAGCGCGTCGGGGTTGTCGTAGAGGACGACTCCGTCCCGGGCCAGGAACGCGGTGGCCTTCTTCGCGAAGGTCTTGGGGACCAGCCGGCCTTCGAATCTGGGTGCCTGTCCGGCTGCGTTGATCGCGCGGCGGGCTGCCGGTCCGGAGATCTTCTCGCCGGCCGCGGTGCGTTCACGGAAGCGGGCGGCGGTGTCGGCGGCGGCCAGGGCGGTCTCGACGTCGAGGACACTGTGCAGGCCGCGGCGGCTGCGTGAGGCGTAGCCGCTGGAGGTGCGGGTGTCCAGGACGGTGCGCATGTGGCCGTACTGGATGGCCAGGGCGATCAGTCCGCCGGGGCGGCGAGCAACGTGCCAGGCCAGGGTGCGGCGGAACCGAGACATGCCGATCGCGCCGAACGGGTCCTCGGGGATGGCCTGATCGGGCAGCCCCAGGGCGCCTGCCTCGCGGTTCACCCAGGCGACGAAAGACTCGATCCGCCGGTTCAGAGATGTGCGCCGGATCGCTCCTTGGTTCTGCTTGCCGCCGGGGCGGTGAACGTCGTGGTGGGCGGCGCTGAGGAGGAGTTCGCCCTCGGGGACCATTCGTTCCAGGACGCGGATGGCACGGACGACCGGGGTGATCGCCACCCAGGGGACATCGCGCACCTCGCCGGCGGAGGCGTGGTTGCCGTTGTCGTCAAGGACGTTCTTGAAGTGGTGGCTGCGGATCAGGTGTCGGCCCGTGGTGTCGTCGGTGGTCGGCTCGGGGCAGCAGCCCGAGCGCAGGGCCTGAACTTCCTGGGGGCGCATGCCGGTGAGGTAGGCGATCACGATGGCGGCGGCGGTACCCAAGTGCTGCATCAGCGTGGTGGCTTCACCGAAGGCGATGTGGTCGCGCCAGGGGCTCCCCTCGACCTCTCCGGTGACTGGGACGTTCAGGGGGCAGGGAGCAGGCCGCTCAAGGACGAGGTCCTGGATGTTGTGCAGTTTGACGAGTCGCTCAATCTGGGCATGGGTGGCGCCGGTGTGTGCTGCGACGAAATCGCGGGCCAGGTAGAGCCTGCCCTTGACGCGTGCGGCGGGCAGCGGAGCACCCGAGTTGACCAGCGGGAGCAGGTACCCCTTGAGTGCGGCCCGGCTCACCGAGGTGGCGGTGTTGTTCGCCGCCACGTCCATCAGGCGGCGCTGTTCCACCCAGGCTGCAAGGATGTCGTCGGAGAAGTCGTCGACGAACCGCAGCGCCCAGATGAGCAGCGGGCCCAGGACCTGCGGGTCGAGTGGTTCGGTCGAGTTCTCCGCGTTGTCCGTGCCGTCGGCGGCGGGAAGGTAGTCGTCGATGCCCTCGGCCTCCCACGGAGGGCAACTGATCCCTGCGGGGCGGGCGCTGAGCTGGTCGTACACCCACAGGTCGGTGAAGTAGCCGAAGACCATCTCGGCATGCACGCGGCTGATGCCCTCGTCCCGGCGCTCTCCTGCGTAAGCCCGCCACTGGTCCTTGGTGCAGTCCGCGAGGCGGGTGATGCCTTGCTGGTGCAGCCAGCGGGCCAACCGGAACCACTCGCAGTACTTCTGCATCATGGTCGGGGCCGAGCCCCGCCGCCGGGCCGAGAGCCCTTTGGTACGGAGGAAGGTGGGTCTCCGCTCGCCGTTGATCAAGGACCAGACCACGAGCTTCATCTCGTCCCGCAAGGGTGCCGGGCAGTTCTTCCAGTGGATCGAGATCAGGGTGGCGCCCGGATTGTCGATCAGTGGAGCCAGGGACCAGACGGAGTCGCGGTAGCGGGAGTTGGGGTGGGTGTTGCCTGGGCTGATCCAGTGGGGCAGCACCACGGAGCTGTCCGGGGTGGGCGTCGGCAGGATGTATGGGTCAGCTTCGTGGGCGAGAGCGCTGGTCACGACGCGAGATCTCCCTTCAGCAGGAGGTGGACGAGGGCCTGGTCGTCGCTGCCGGCGCGCGCCAAGGCCGCGTCCCAGGCTGCAGCGCCGACCTTGTCGCGCAGGTCTTCCAGTCGCAGCGAGTGGTCCTGCCACCGCTTGTCCCACGTGCCGTCGTCCAGCACGGAGCGAAGGCTTTCGAGCTGTTGTCGCAGGAGCGCGAGGCGGGGGTGGTGTCCGGGGTGGACGTAGGCGTTCTTGCAGGCCAGGCAGAGCATGAAGTCGGCCCCGCAGCCACCTTCCGGCGCGGGCCAGGGACTGGTCGACTCGTCCTCGCAGTCCGCCGTAACCGTCTCTTCGTGAGCGGGATCCGGGGCGTCGGCAAGATGCCCGCCAAAGACCGCGGCCTCAGCCTGCTCTAACGCTTCCTCGGCGCCGTCCGCAAAGACGCTCCGAGATGCGCGCTGAACGTTCCCGTCAGGCAGGACGTAGACGCGTTCGTTGGTGCTCTGAGTGTGCTGCCGGGGGTGGCCCTCGCGGGTCACTGTCGTGCGGCGTACGCGCTGGAAGGGCGAGCCGCCCAGGTCATGTGCCAGCTGCCAGCGCTGCGCGTCGTCGTAGGAGATGCCGAAGGACAAAGGACCCACCGGCCGTGGGCGCTCGGTGTCCTGGTGCCGGTGGGCGGCCCTCGACGGAGCGTACAGACGCGAGACCATCAGCAGGTCGGTCCCCGGTGCCAGCCTGGCAGCCAGATCACGGCCGGGCGCAGTGGTCGCGAGCGACTGCGTGATCAGCCGTCCCGGGGAATCGGCACCGGAGTCGGTGATGTTCTCGGTGGAGAACCACCGCCCCCGGCCCGCACGGTGCTTCTCCACCTGGACCTGGTAGGTGATCGAGGCCTTCTCCCCCACAGACGGGCCGACGGTCGGAGCCGGCATCCGGTCGTAGATCTTCAGGTTCCACGCGAACCGGTCGGTGAGGAGGACGGCCAGCGCCGTCAACTCCGGGCGCGACAGGAACAACCGGCCCCAAGTGTGCTCAGGACCCGCGCCGCCGAGGAGGTTGCGGTGATCCACATAAGGCTGGCCGCTCGGCAGAATACGGCGTGGGACATCCCCCGTACGTGCGAGATGCTCCAGAACCTCCCCGAGCCGCCAGTCCTCGCTGCCTTCCTCCAACTCGCCCGCCCGCCACGCGCTCAGCAGACGGGTATTCTCCTCGATCCGCAGTCGCGCCACCCTGAACTGCCGCTGCGCGGCCAGCACCACGCGCCTACGCTCGTCGTCCTCGTAGGACTGCTTGCTGGGCTTCGCCGCGGGGAAGCGCCGCAGCAACTCCTCCGTCACGGGCCCGCCGGCGAATCGAGGGTCCTGCTGCAGCAGCAGGCGCACCGTGCTCAGCACGGCCTTGCCGGTGACGGTACTCACGTGCCGGGCGCGCCAGCGCTTGAGCACCGCCACGGTCACACCGTCCAGGTCCTCCGGGGTGTTCTCTAGCCCCGACAAGAACGTGGCGAAGACCATCACTCTGGACCAGCAGGTCTTCGCGGTCTCGTGGCTGGTCCAGGCCCTCGACCGAGCCGCGTACAACCGGGCCAGCGAGCGCTGCATGGGTTCAGGAACCGGCAACTCGGAGAAGTCGAACTCCTTCTGATAGCCAGCCTTGTTGACCACAGTGACCAGCAGACCGTCCGGCCTCAGCGGCGGGTCCGTGCGGTGATCTGCCGGAGGCAGCCCGGCCCGGTGGCCACGTCGGCTCACGACGCCTCCCCGAGGAGGGTGCCGATGTCCTGGATACCGGCCGACTCACGTGCGAGCCGTGCGAAGACGTCGTCCAGATTTCCGCGTTCCTCGTCCTGCTCGTCCCTGCTCTCGGCCGCCGCGAGGATCGACTCCAGCTGCAGGTGCGCGACGGGCGCCAGGTAGTGCCGCTTCGTCGTCTCCACGTCCGCGTGTCCCAGCAGCGTCTTCACCAGCCACCACGGGTCGCCGAAGAGCAACGCGAAGTCCCGTCGGTCTTTCTGCGAGAGTCCGTAGCGGTTCTCCATCAGCTCGTTCAGCACCACCAGCATGTAGAGCGCGTACGAGTGCCGGGCGGAGTGCGGCGTCGCGTACGGGCTCTTGCCGCGTACCTCCGCCAGTCGAAATCCCCGACCCAACTGCCGTTCCCCCGGCGTGAGCAGGACCTCTTCACAGCGCAGGTTCGCGGACCGGAAAACGCCGTTCCAGCGGTCCGGGGGCATCGGCATGCCTTGTTCGGACAGCCACAGCCAGGCCGGCTCGGGCCCCTCCGGTCCCTCCATGAACAGCCACTGCCGCTCCCGCCATCCCAGTCGGCCCAGCTCCCGGCCGCCGACGACACCGTCCTGATCCACCCACTCCACCGTCGGTTTCAACCCTCGCGTCACCTTCGTGACCAGTCGCACCACCGGTAGGCGCTCATAGCGGCCCTCCGCCTGGGCACGCTGAACCGCCCAGGCACGCTCCGACTCGATGTACGCCTCGACCTGCCCGACTGCGTCCACCGACGCGTAGAACGTTCGTCCCTTCTTCGCCCTGGTCACCGCCCCAGCGACGGCGCCATGGCAGTACCTGCCGCGCCGCAGTTGCTGCGTGGGCAACTCGAACGCCAGCAGCGATCCGCCCTCTTGCCGCCGCAGTCCAGAGCTGAGCAGCAGCTGCACGAAGGCCGTGTTGCGCAACTCCGTCCGCGCGTCCCACCCCGGTACCGGCACCCCAGCCCTGTCGTGACCACGCAGCCCGATGTCTGACCACAGTGCCCAGGTCCGCGGCGTCAGCCATGACACCCGCGCGCTGACGGAGTCCGCCGCCCGGTCCTCACGTCGCGACACGTCCACCGGCAACGGCCGAACCTTCCCCCACGTGAACAGCTTCGTGAACGCCGCCGCCTCCCGGTTCCACTTGGCCCCACTGATCCGCTCGGGATTCGCTGGCGCCTCACACCGCCAGTCCCGGTAGTCGGCCAGATCCTGCTCGGTAGCCTTCCGCCACGGCACCCGCCGCGACGAGAGGAACTCCAGCAACAGCCGGATGTCAGTCGCGTAGTTCCGCTTAGTCTCGCGCTCCAGGCCCCGGAAATCCTTCGAGCGGACGAAGTCGAGCAGATCCGTATCCACCGCGCCGTCTGGCCGGACGAACACCGGATCGCCGGGCCGCAGCCCGATCCGTGCCACTGCCTGCGGCAGATCCCGGACCCCCAGCACCCCCTCCGCGGGCAGGACACCCCACCGCTCCGGATCCGGCACCCACACCACCAACCACGAGCCCATGCACGCCTCCCTTGACGCTTGAACTCATTGAATCATCAGGGAAGCCCTCGACCTGCTGCTGACCTGGATCCGAATACCCTTCCCCCTGCTACGACAGACCGCCTGGTTGTTGACGGCCGCGACGATCGCCTTCAACGGCGCGGCGGCCTGGCCCGATCCGCTCGGCGTGGGCATGCACGGCGTCATCCCGATCCTCTTCGTGGTCACCGTGGAGGCGGCCCGGCACGCGGTCGGACGGATCGCGGACATCACCGCCGACCGGCACATGGAAGGCGTCCGCATCACCCGCTGGCTGCTCTCGCCGGTGCCCACCTTCAAACTGTGGCGACGGATGAAGCTGTGGGAGCTGCGCTCCTACGAACAGGCCGTGGGCATGGAACAGGACCGGCTGATCTACCAGGCCCGCCTCCAGGCCCGGTACGGGCGTCTGTGGCGACGGCGGGCACCGGTGGAAGCCCTGATGCCGCTCCGGCTGGCCCGCATCGGAGTGCCCCTCTCCCAGACCGGCCCGTCGGGGCTGGCCGCCGCCGGCATCGAACCGGCGCTGATCCCCGCCAAAGACGCCCTCCCGGGCGCCCCCAAGGAAGCTCTCGACACGGCTGAAGCTCCGGACGTGAGCACCCTGGCGCAGGCACCGCAACCGATCAGCCCGGAAGCCCTGACGGCCGTTCACAGCGCCGGCCTACTCACCCCCGAGGTGATCCAGGCCGTGCGCGCGGCGGGAGTACTGGCACCGGAGCCGGAGCCCGCTGCGGTGCGTGAGATCGTGCCCCAGCCGCAGGTTCCGGGAACCCCGGACGCGCCGGGGCAGATGGCCGCGCAGCCGACCACCACCGCGGCCCCGCAGGTCCCCCATGTTGCGGCGACGCAGGCCCAGCCCTTCCTCGTGCCTCAAGCCCCACCCGTGCACCAGGTGCCGGGCGCACCGGCAGCACAGGACGTGGCCGCCGGCCAGGGCTACGCCGGTCACGGACAGCTTCACCCGGGCGCCGGGCACCACCCGGTGAACTACGCGGTGCTGCCCGAACAGATGCCGGCACCGCACGCGAGTCCCTGGTTCGCCGCGCCGAACGCTGCGATGGGCCCGATGGCACCGAACGCCCCCGAAGCCGCACCACCGGCCCCGGGCCCCCGGCGCGACGACCAGCCCGCGCCCGAGGCACCGGCCCGGGGCGGCGAGGCGCAGATCCCCTCACAGCGCACCGAGGAACGCGGGCCCGTGGAACAGGAGCCGGCGGCGGCCGAGTCAACGGCCGAGGAAACGGCCGAAGAGGCAGCCGAAGAGGCGCTGTTCCAGGAGGCCGCTTACGCCGTCTTCCACGCCTACGTCGATGAGCACAGCAGTATCCCGACCCCCGAGCAACTGGACATCTACCTCGCCGACCGCCACGGGGTCACCCACCCGCGCAGCGCCTCCCTGCTGCGTCGGATGTTGCCCGAGCTCAAGGCCCGAGACCAGGCGGAGCGCGAGGCCGAGCACATCGCCTGAGCGCTCGCCGGCACCACGGACGACCAAGGGCCGCCACCCCGGATCCAGGGGTGACGGCCCTTCGAGGCCGGCGGGGTGCCCGGCGACTCAGGCGGCCAGCAGCTTGCGCACCCGGTCGGCGCCCACCGCGAGCAGCAGGGTGGGCAGCCGCGGCCCGGTCTCGCGGCTGACGAGGAGCCGGTAGAGCAGGGCGAAGAAGGTGCGTTGGGCGACCTTGAGCTCCGGCGTCGGCTTGGCGTCCGGCGCCAGCCCCGCCATCACCTTCGGCACCCCGTAGACGAGGGTGGTGAGCCCCTCCAGCGACCAGTGGGTGTCCAGTTGCTCCAACAGCAGCCGCAGGGACTCCCGGCCGTCCTCGTCGAGGGAGCCCAGCAGTTCGGTGTCGGGCTCCTCGCGCACCAGGGTCCGCTGGTCAGCCGGCACCTGACTGGTGATCCAGTTCTCGGCGCGGTCGAGGCGGGGGCGGACCTCGTCGAGGGAGCCCAGCGGGTGCTGCGGGTCGAGGTCGCTGAGGATGCGGATGGTCTGCTCGTCGTGGCCGGCGGTGATGTCGACGACCGAGGCGAGCGTGCGGTACGGCAGGGGGCGCTCCGTGCGGGGCAGCTCGGCCGCCGCGGTCCGCACGGCACGGGAGTGGGCGGCGAGGTCGGCGGGCAGGGCGGAGCCGTCGGCGACCTTGGCCTCCAGCTTGTCCCACTCGTCGTAGAGCCGCTGGATCTCCTGGTCGAAGGCGATCTTGAAGGACTGGTTGGGGCGCCGGCGGGCGTAGAGCCAGCGCAGCAACTGCGGCTCCATGATCTTCAGGGCGTCGCCGGGGGTGGGCACACCGCCCTTGCTGGAAGACATCTTGGCCATGCCGCTGATGCCCACGAAGGCGTACATCGGGCCGATCGGCTGCTCGCCGCCGAAGATGTGCACGATCTGACCGCCCACCTGGAAGGACGAGCCGGGCGAGGAGTGGTCGACGCCGGAGGGCTCGAAGACCACGCCCTCATGGGCCCAGCGCATCGGCCAGTCGACCTTCCAGACCAACTTGCCCCGGTTGAACTCGCTCAGCCGGACCGTCTCGGTGAACTCGTCCTCGGTACAGACGTAGGTCATCTCGGTGGTCTCCTCGTCGTAGGAGACCACCTTGGTGAAGTCCTTGTTGCACGCGCCGCAGTACGGCTTGTACGGGAAGTAGCCGGACTCGCCGCTGCTGCCGTCGTCCTCGGCTGCTGCGCCCGAACCCTCGGCCGCTTCCAGCTCCGCCTCGTCGACCGGCTTCTGCTGCGGCTTCTTGCCGGCCGGCTTCTGCTTGGTGCGGTACTGGTCGAGTACCGCGTCGATGTCGCCCCGGTGCTTCATCGAGAACAGGATCTGCTCACGGTAGGCGCCGGTGGTGTACTGCTCGGTCTGGCTGATGCCGTCGTACTCCACGCCCAGTTCGGCGAGCGCAGAGGTCATCGCGGCCTTGAAGTGCTCCGCCCAGTTCGGGTGCGCGGACCCGGCGGGCGCGGGGACAGAGGTAAGCGGGCGCCCGATGTGCTGGGCGAAGCTCTCCTCGTCGACCCCGGGGATGCCCCTGGGTACCTTGCGGTAGCGGTCGTAGTCGTCCCAGGACAGGACGTGGCGGACCGGGATGCCGCGACGACGGATCTCGTCGGCGACGAGGTGGGGGGTCATGACCTCGCGCAGGTTGCCGAGGTGGATAGGGCCGGAGGGGGACAGACCGGACGCGACGACCACAGGTTTGCCAGGTGCGCGCCGCTCCGCCTCGGCGATGACCTCGTCCGCGAAACGGGAGACCCAGTCGGTCTCGGTGCTGCTCTGGGCGCTCTGAGCCACGACACGTCCTTCTATCTCGAATGCTGGCTTCAGCCATTCTCCCAGACGGAATGCCCTCGCCCGAGGTTGCTCTCCCGCGGGAATATCGCGGGAAGCCCCCAGCCCCCTCGTGGGATACTCCTGGTTCGGCATGACCGGACACCCATCCACCCGCACTCTGACAGGAACGGCAGCTCATGGCCTCGGTCCCCTCCCTCGCTTCGACCGTCAACCAGCGCGTCGCGGACGCCCTCGCCTCCGCCCTTCCGGAGGCCGGAGCCGCCGACCCGCTGCTGCGACGAAGCGACCGGGCCGACTTCCAGGCCAACGGCATCCTGGCACTCGCCAAGAAGGCCAAGGCCAATCCGCGGGACCTCGCCAGCAAGGTCGTCGAGGGCCTGCCTGCCGGTGAACTGCTTCAGGGGATCGAGGTCTCCGGACCCGGCTTCCTGAACATCACGGTCACCGACCGGGCGATCATCGAGACTCTGGCGGCGCGGGCCACCGATGCGCGGCTGGGCGTCCCGTACGCGCAGAACCCGGGCACCACGGTGATCGACTACGCGCAGCCGAACGTCGCCAAGGAGATGCACGTCGGGCACCTGCGGTCCGCAGTGATCGGCGCGGCGATGGTCGAGATCCTGGAGTTCACCGGTGAGCGGGTGGTGCGCCGCCACCACATCGGCGACTGGGGCACTCAGTTCGGCATGCTCATCCAGTACCTGATCGAGCACCCGCACGAGCTGGACCACAAGGCCGAAGGGGACGCGGAGGTCTCCGGTGAGGAGGCCATGTCCAACCTCGGGCGCCTCTACAAGGCCTCGCGGGCGCTCTTCGACTCCGACGAGGAGTTCAAGACCCGTGCCCGGGCCCGGGTGGTGGACCTCCAGGCCGGCGAGCCCGAGACGCTGGCGCTGTGGCAGCGGTTCGTGGACGAGTCGAAGATCTACTTCTACTCGGTCTTCGACAAGCTGGACATGGACATCCAGGACCCCGACGTGGTCGGCGAGTCCGGCTACAACGACATGCTGGCGCAGACCTGTCGGCTGCTGGAGGAATCGGGCGTGGCCGTCCGTTCCAACGGCGCCCTGTGCGTGTTCTTCGAAGACGTCAAGGGTCCGGACGGCAACCCGACCCCGTTGATCGTCCAGAAGTCCGACGGTGGTTTCGGCTACGCGGCCACCGACCTGTCGGCGATCCGCAACCGGGTCGGCGAGCTGAAGGCGACCTCCCTGCTCTACGTGGTGGACGCCCGACAGTCACTGCACTTCAAGATGGTCTTCGAGACCGCGCGTCGGGCGGGCTGGCTGGGCGAGGGAGTCCAGGCGGTGCAGCTTGCCTTCGGCACCGTCTTGGGTAAGGACGGCAAGCCGTTCAAGACCCGTGAGGGCGAGACGGTACGGCTGGTGGACCTGCTCGACGAAGCCGTGGAGCGGGCCACCTCCGTGGTGCGGGAGAAGGCGGCGAAGGTGGGCCTTTCGGAGGCGGAGATCGTCGAGAACGGCCGCTACGTCGGCATCGGCGCGGTGAAGTACGCGGACCTGTCCACCTCGGCAGCCCGCGACTACAAGTTCGACCTCGACCAGATGGTGTCGCTGAACGGCGACACCTCCGTCTACCTCCAGTACGCCTACGCCCGTATCCAGTCGATCCTGCGCAAGGCCGGCGACGCCAGGCCGGCCGCGCACCCGGAGCTGGCGCTGGCCCCGGCGGAGCGGGCACTGGGTCTGCACCTGGACGGTTTCGGCGAGCTGATCGCCGATGTCGCGGCGGAGTACGCCCCGCACAAGCTGGCTTCCTACCTGTACCAGCTGGCCTCGCACCTGACGACGTTCTACGACCAGTGCCAGGTGCTGAGCGAGGACAACCCGGCCGAGGTGGTCGCCAACCGCCTCTTCCTGGTCGACCTCACCGCCCGCACCCTGCACCAGGGCATGGCCCTGCTGGGCATCCGCACCCCCGAGCGGCTCTGAGAGCCTGTCGGGTCCTTCGGCCGGAAGACGGACGCGGCGGGGTGCGTGCGCGGTTCTCTGGCGCCGGGACGCCCTCGTAGCGGGTCTACCCGGGCGTATCGGCAACGCCGCAAGCGCGCGTGCCCTGCCGTGAGCGCCCGGCCCGAGGCCACCGACGGACTCAAGGGCCGGGCCGCCCGTGGGGCGGCTGCCACCACACGCACACGAGCGCCCGCCGGCACGGAACTTCCGTGCCGGCGGGCGCTCGTCCCGTATGGTGCCGCCCGACCTACTCGTAGTAGCCGAACAGGTCGGCGATCACATGGACCTGACCGGCGTTCGCCCGGAAGGCCACCTTGCCGTTGATGACCGGCACGGTGACCAGGTTGGCCACGGTCTGCCCCTTGACCCAGTTCAGGTTGGAGGCGTTGGGCAGCGAGCGCCCATCGGGCCACACCGTCAGGAAGCCGCCGGAACTCGGCTGTGTGATGGTGACGTTGAGGACCACGGCCTTCGCCTTGGACAGGGAATGCCCGTCGTCGAGGTTCAGGGCCAGCTTGGTCCCGCCCTTGAGCGGGCGCGCGCCGGAGGTGCCCAGCGCGTACCGGGTGTCGAGCAGGCGACTCGGCCCGGCCGTGCGGAATGAACTGCCGTTCGCCGAGTCGGCGTAGTAGCCGAAGACGTCGGCGACGAAGTGCACCGAGCCGTAGCCGGCGTTGTACAGGTTGACGGTCCCGTCGCTGCCGATCGGGAGGACGACCTGGTTCGGCCTGGTCTGGCCGGCCGACCAGTTGATGTTGGAAGCCGTGGGACGGGAGGTCCGCCCTGGGTAGGCGATCAGGTGACCGCCCGACTTCGGGGCGGTCGCCGTGACGTTGAGGACCACGGCCCGCGCGCCGCTGCTCGGAACACCGCCGGCGCCCGCGACCTTCATCTTGATCAGGCTACGGCCTGCGACCGGCGACTTGCTGGACCGGCCGATGGCCGCCCGGGTGTCGAGGATGCGCGAAGGCCCCGTCGGGTTGAAGGTGGCCCCGCCGGCTTCGTTGGAGAAGTACCCCGAGACGTCCGCGATGATGTGCACGGTCCCGTTGCTCCAGCTGAACATCTCGACGGAGCCGTTCTTGCCCACCGGCACGGTGACCAGGTTGGGGACGATCTCGTTCTTCAGCCAGTTCAGGTTGGAGGAGTCCGGACGGGTCGTGCCGCTCGGGTAGGCGGTGAGGTGGCCGGCCCCGGTCGCAGAAGCCACCGTCACGTTCATGACCACCGAGGTGACGCCGGTGGAGGGAACACCTCCGGCGCCGGTGACCTTCAGGCGCACGGCGGTCTTGCCCGCCACCGCCTTGGTGCCGGAACGCCCGATGCCGTAGCGGGTGTCGAGGATCCGCTTGGGTGCCAGCGGGTGGAAGGTGGCCGCCCCGGACCGGGGAACTGCCTTGCACAGGCCCGAGATGATCTGCCTGCCCTGCGGGGAACCGAGGCCGGTGGCCAGGTCGTAGCCCGCACCCGCCTGGAACAGGGAGTGCCCGCCGCCCGCAGGCGCGAAGGCGTTGTCGCCGCGGGTGACGTCGCGGAAGGCCGAGGACGGCAGCCGGTACAACGCCGGGTGGGCGAAGCCGACCGGGCCGTTCGCGGCGCACGCGAGGGACTGGTTGGCCTGGGCGATCAGGGCCGCCCACAGCGGCGAGGCGCCGCTGGTGCCCCCCATGAAGTACCAGCTGTCGTCGTAGGAGACGAGGTAGCCGGTGTCGGGGTCGCCGAGGCCCGCGACGTCCGGCACCTGACGGCAGGCACGACCCGCGGAGGCTTCGCACCTTCCGTCGTACCCGGTGCCCTTGACCTGAGCCTGGTAGCCGGTGGCCGCGTCCAACGTGAAGTGCTGGGAGACACCGCCGCCGCCGGCGCCGCTGTCGTTGTTCCACACGGACTCGCTGGTGCCACCGGCGCCCGTCATACGGGTGCCGCCCACCGCCAGCACGTAGGGCTGGCTGGCCGGGTCGTCGGTGGACAGCTCCTTGGCGTTCGGGGTGTCCAGGTCTCCGAAGTAACAGCCGTTGGAACCGCTGTCGCCGGAGGCGGCCGTCACCGTCTGGCCCTGAGCCGCCGCCTGCTGGAAGATCAGGTTCTCGGCGTCCATCACCTCCCGCGGCGTGTTCAGCTCGCAGGAGCCCCAACTGGTGGAGATGACCTTGACGCGGTTGTCGTTGACCATCTTGCGGTAGACGTCCACGCCCTGCGCCCAGGTCGCGTTCTGGGCGTCCGGACCCTGGTAGACGACGACCTTGGCCTGCGGGGCCAGACCGATGATGGTCTGCACGTCCAGCGCCGTCTCCAGGCCGTAGCCACCACGCGGGGTGATGGTGGGCCCGCCGTGCACCTTCACGGTGCTGATCGGCACCTTGGTGCCGTGACAGGCCTGGTACTCGGCCATGTCGGCGGCCCGGAAGCCTTCAAGAGCGAACACGCCGACGGTGGTACCGGTCTGCACGTTGCTCTGGTCCACCATGCCGTAGGCGGTGGCCAGTGAGCGCGGCGTCCAGTAGTCGCGGGTGTCCTTCAAGCCCGAGCCGGCGAGGTCATCGGTCAGCCAGGAGCACGTGGCCGGTGTCTTGCCGGTCAGCCGGCCAGCGACCCCGGTGGTGCCTGTCGTCGGGGCCTCGGCGGCCTTGGCGCGTTCGGTGCGTGCCTTGCTGAGCGCCACCTTCCGGGAGCCGGTGTGACGGGGCTCGTAGGTGGCCAGCGTGTTCAGGCCGACGACCGCGCGGACCGAGGGGGCTATGTCGCCGCCGAGCAGCGGGGCCCGGGTGTTGGTGACGCCCGCGCGGCCGTCCGCGAGACGGTAGCCGTCGAACTCGGTCCGGAATGCCTTGGCGGCCTTGCCGATGGTGGTGCGTACGGACAGCGACAGTCCGTCCGGACCGAGTTCACCGACCGTCAGACCCTCCTCGCGGAGCTCCCCGCGGACCTTGGCGACCGTCTTCGGATCGGCGCCGAAGCGTCCGGCGAACTCGCCGGTCTTCAGGTACTGCTTGTAGTGCGGTGAGGCGGGGTCGGAGACCTCCGCGATGAAACGTTTCAGGCCGGCCCCGTCACGTGGCTGGAGCACCACGCTGAGCTCCAGGGCCTGCCCGTCGGCCGGCTCCGCGGCGCGTACCGCCCCCTTGGGTACGCGAGGGGCCTCCCCCACCCGCTGTGGGCTCGGGCTCGGCGCGGTCTCGGCCAGCGCCGCCGGAGCGATTCCCACTCCGAGTGCGAGCGCAGCCGTGACGGCCACTCCCGCACGCCCCCTGCCCTGCTTGTCTACACGGGCATGACGACCCATGCACCCTCCCCTTGTTGTTCCTGATACGTGAATTCCGCGCGAACGGGCCCCCCTTCGCGCTTCAGCGCATATCTACCAGCCGGTCAACAACGAGGTGACCGCGGGGTGTCCGGATCACCCACAGGCGTCGGAGAAGAACGGAGCGTGCGGGTCGGCGCACTCCCGGTGCACTGCCTGGGACGAGTGCCGGGGGCACGATCGGGAGGGTGGGTGTCTCCAAGGAGGGACGTCAGCAGAACTCAGCCTCCCCGCGCAACCCGGGAGGCGCTGGAATCGACGCGGCACCAGGCCGGTCGCGGGCCCGGCGTGGCGTCAGGGGTGCGGCCCGAGGAACACGCCACGCTACTGCGCGAGCGCGACCTCGGACGTCACGGTGTGCCGGGGGAGCCGGCTCAGCGGCGGGGAGGAGCCACGTGCCGGAGGAGGAGCTGCCCCGGCACGACGAACCCACCCGGCATCAGCGGGCTACGACCGGCTGGAGGCCGCCCAGCTTCCGCGGGGCGGCCTCCAGCCGGGAGCACGTGGTTCAGTGGGTCAGGGGATAGGAGTGCCGTCCGGTCGCCTCGTCGATCTCTCCGTGCGCCTTCTGTAGGAGCTGGGAGGCGAGGTCCATCAGCGCCCGGGCGCCGGAGATCTCCTCTCCCACCCGTAGCTGTTCCGGGTCGGACGGATGACGCATGGCGTAGCCGCGCGCCCTGCACTCCGTACCGTCGGCCAGCCTGAGCAGGGCCGCCGCACTGGTGCGGTGCCCTTCTTCCGTGAATTCCATCTCGATGTGCCATCCAGCGAGCGTGGACATGGCAGATCACCTCCACCGGTCTCCTTCCAGGGTGCGCCTTCGCCGGAGCCCGCGCGAGACGATGGGCGGGCGGGCTCCGGCGAAGCGACCTGGAAGGAGCGACCGGAGCGACTTAGGCCCCGCGGACCCAGCCCGCGACCTCGGTCGCCCAATAGGTCAAGATGGTGCCGGCGCCGGCGCGTTTGATGCCCACCAGGGTCTCCATGATGGCCCGGTCGCGCTCCACCCAGCCCTTCTCGGCGGCGGCTTCGATCATCGCGTACTCGCCGGAGATCTGGTACGCGGCGACGGGCACGTCCACCTCCTGGGCGACCCGGTAGAGGATGTCCAGGTAGGGGCCGGCCGGCTTCACCATCACCATGTCGGCGCCTTCGTCGAGGTCCAGCGCCAGCTCGCGCAGTGACTCGCGCGCGTTCGCCGGGTCCTGCTGGTACGTCTTGCGGTCGCCCTGTAGTGAGGAGGCGACAGCCTCGCGGAAGGGACCGTAGAAGGCGGAGGAGTACTTCGCCGTGTAGGCGAGGATGGACACGTCCTCGTGGCCGGTCTCGTCCAGCGCGTCGCGGATCACGCCGACCTGGCCGTCCATCATCCCGCTGGGGCCGACCACGTGGACGCCCGCGTCCGCCTGCACCTGGGCCATCTCCGCGTAGCGTTCCAGCGTGGCGTCGTTGTCCACCCGACCGTCCGAGTCCAGCACCCCGCAGTGACCGTGGTCGGTGTACTCGTCCAGGCAGAGGTCGGACATGATCACGAGCTCGTCTCCCACCTCGGCCTTCACGTCCCGGATCGCCTGCTGCAGGATGCCGTCCGGCTCGGTGCCCGCGGTGCCCAGGGCGTCCTTGTTCTCGTCCGCCGGAACTCCGAAGAGCATGATCCCGGCGACGCCCGCCTCCGCCGCCTCGACGGCCGCCTTCCGCAGCGTGTCCCGGGTGTGCTGGACCACACCGGGCATCGCGTTGATCGGCAGGGGCTCGCTCAGTCCTTCCCGTACGAACGCCGGAAGCACCAGGTCGGAGGGGTGCAGTCGGGTCTCGGCCACCATGCGGCGCATGGCGGGGGTGGTGCGCAGCCTCCGGGGCCGCGAGCCGGGGAAGGATCCGTACGCGCTCATCTTCAGTCGCCTCTTCGAGCATCGACAGCATTCGGGACCAGCCTAACGAGTTCGTGCCCGCTGGTCGGTGAGACCTCGATGGCCCCGGTGGGACTCGGCGTTCGCAGCCGCCGCGACCGCAGCGGGGCTGCGGTCCACTGGCGGAACGGCACACCTGTGAGAGCTAGTTGGCGCACCCCTCCGCGGCAGCCGATGCCGTCGAAGATCTCCGCGAGGCGCCCTCAGTCGAGGGCCTGACCGGCACCCTGCGCCACTGCCCGCCTGCCACCACGAGCCGGTCGGGTGCCGGTCGCCTCAAAGCCGGTGGCGAGGGACTTCAGCGCACCGGCTGATTCACCCTCTCGACCTTCTGGGTCCCGTTCCGGGTTCGGTAGGAGCGGACCCAGGCGGACGTCGCGTCCTGCTTCGTCCGGTCGGACAGCGTGAAGTAGTCCATCTGCGAGCGTTCGGCGCTCACGTCGAGGACGCCGTAGCCGTGGTGGTCCATGTCGACCCACTTCACGTGGCGGTTGGCGAGTTTGACCGCGCTCTGTGCGAGCAGGGAGACCGTGCCCGGGGGGACGTGCAGGATGTCGTCCAGGTTGTCGGTGGTGACGGACGCCACCACGAACTCGGCGGCGGCCGACTGCGACAGCGGATACGTGGCCGCCTTCACCGGAACGTCGTTGGCCCAGGCCGTGTGGATGTCACCGGTGAGGAAGACGGTGTTCTTGATGCCACGGCCCGTCAGGTGGTTCAGAAGTTCCTTGCGGTCGTCCGTGTAGCCGTCCCACTGGTCGACGTTGACCGCGAGTCCTTCCTTCGGGAGGCCGAGCAGCTCGGCGATCGGCCCCATCAGGTACGCCGGAAGGGAGCCGAAGGCGACCGGCGAGATCATCACCGAGGTGCCGACCAGCTTCCACGTCGCCTCGGACGCCGCGAGGCCGGACTTGAGCCAGTCGAGCTGGGCGCGGCCGGTGATGGTGCGGTCGGGGTCGTCGACCTCGCCGCTTCCCACCGACGCCTGCTGGGAGCGGAAGGACCGTAGGTCCAGCAGGTGCAGATCGGCCAGCTTTCCGAAGCGCAAGCGGCGGTAGACGGTGCCTTCGGTGGCGGTGCGGACCGGCATCCACTCGAAGTAGGCCTGCTTGGCCGCCGCGGCGCGGGTCGCGTAGTCGCCCTCGGCTCCCGGGGTGTGGTTCTCGGCGCCACCGGACCAGGCGTTGTTGGCGATCTCGTGGTCGTCCCAGATCGCGATGATCGGGTGGGCGGCGTGCATCGCCTGGAGATCGGTGTCGGTCTTGTACGTGCCGTGGCGGGTGCGGTAGTCAGCGAGGGTGAGGATCTCGTGCTTGGGCTCGTGCTGGCGTACGACGTACTTCGCCTCCGGAATGCGCCCCGTCCCGTACTCGTAGATGTAGTCACCGAGGTGGAGGACCGCGTCCAGGTCGGCGCGGGCGGCCAGGTGGCGGTACGCGGAGAAGTAGCCGTTCTCCCAGTTGGCGCAGGAGACGACACCGAAGCGCACGCCGGACACGCTCGCGTCCACGGCGGGCGCGGTGCGGGTGCGGCCTACGGGGGAGAGCGCGGCGCCGGAGCCAAAGCGGAAGTAGTAGGCGGTGGCGGCGCGCAGACCGCGCACGTCGACCTTGACGGTGTGGTCGTTCTCGGCGGTGGCTACGGTCTGACCGCCGGCGACGATCCGAGCGAAGCCCTTGTCCTCGGCGACCTCCCAGCTCACTTCCGTGGCGGGGCCCCGCCCGGAGCCCGGCAGGGAGTCCGGGGAGGGCGTGACCCGCGTCCAGAGCAGCACTCCGTCGGAGAGCGGGTCGCCCGAGGCGACACCGTGGAGGAAGGCAGGACCTGGCTCCGCGGTGGAGGCGGTGGAGGCGGAAGAGGAAGAAGTAGTGCCGGCCATCACGGATCCGGCGATAGCGGTGGCGGCAGCAGCCTTGACGACCGAGCGCCGGTTGGTGGTCGTGCGGACTCTGTTAGTCACGGCCCGTCAGACTACCGACTGGTACGGCAAACGGGCAGACCCGTGCACGCGGGTTCACTCGCCGTACATGAGCGCCCCGCCCCGGCTGCCGACGCGGAGGTCGGACCGCTCGCCGGCTTTGGGATCCGGGCAGCGGCGACTCATAGTGACGGAGCCCGGCCCATCCCGGCGGTGGGGTTCTCGGCGGGGATGACCTGCTCCGTCCAGATGGTCTTTCCGGTCGCCGTGTAGCGGGTGCCCCAGCGCTGGGCGAGCTGGGCCACGATGAGCAGCCCACGCCCCCCTTCGTCGGTGGTCCGGGCGTGGCGCAGGCGCGGGGACGTGTTGCTGCCGTCCGAGACCTCGCAGATCAGGTCGCGGTCCCGGATCAACCGCAGCGACAGGAGCCCGGCTGCGTGCCGGATGGCGTTGGTCACCAGTTCACTGACGATGAGCTCGGTGGTGAACGCCAACTCGTCCATGCCCCACTCGCCCAGCTGCCGGCCGGCGACGGCCCGGGCCTGCGCCACCGCCGCCGGGTCGCCCGGCAAGTCCCAGGAGGCGACCCGGTCCGGGGCCAGGACTTTGGTGCGGGCGAGCAGCAAGGCCGCATCGTCGGACGGGGGGCCCGACAGGAGGGCGTCGAGGGTCCGGCGGCCGTTCTCCGCCAGCGTCGGTGCACGCTCCGCCAGGACGTCGCCGAGGCGGGCGAGCCCGATGTCGATGTCCCGGTCGTAGCCCTCGATGAGGCCATCGGTGTAGAGGGCGATGAGACTCCCCTCCGCCAACTCCAGTTCTACGGACTCGAACGGGAGGTACCCGAGCCCGAGGGGTGGCCCGGCTGGCAGGTCGAGGAGTTCGGCGCCGCCGTCCGGGCCGACGACCACAGGCGGAAGGTGTCCGGCCCGGGCGAGCGTGCACCGCTTGCTGACCGGGTCGTACACGGCGTACAGACAAGTGGCTCCGAGGAAGGCGGTGCCCGCGACGTCGTCCCCGGGCTCCGCCGGCTCGTCACCGTCGTCGGCCCCGATGAGGCCGATGACCAGGTCGTCGAGGTGCGCCAGCACTTCGTCCGGGGCAAGGTCCAGCTTGGCGAGCGTGCGGACTGCGGTGCGCAGCCGACCCATGGTCGTCGCCGCGGTCATGCCGTGGCCGACGACGTCGCCGATCACGAGGGCGACCCGGGCGCCCGAGAGCGGGATCACATCGAACCAGTCGCCGCCCACACCGCTCGGGGCGTCAGCCGGGAGGTACCAGGACGCCACGTCCAGTGCGGACCCTCCCATCAGCTTCTGTGGGAGCAGCGACCGTTGCATGGACCGGGCCGCGGTGCGCTCGCGGGTGAAGCGGCGCGCGTTGTCGATACTCACCGCCGCGCGGGAGACGATTTCCTCGGCGAGGCGTACGTCGTCCTCCTCGAAGGGGCCGGCCTCTCTCCCCCGGGCAAACGTCGCCGCGCCCAGGGTGACGCCACGGGCACGAACGGGGATCACCATCAGTGAACGGAAGTCGAAGGCACGGACGGAGTCTCCCAGGGAGCGGTCCTCGGTCAGCCAGCTGCTCGTGTCGGGGTCCAGGACGCGTTCCACCAGGGTCCGGCTCTCCAGCAGGCAGCGGGTCACCGGCGACGACGGGGCGCGCCGTACCGCCTCCCCCACGGCCAAGGTCGCCTCCGGCCAGCCGTCGTGCGCCGAACGCCGTGCCGCGCGACGGATGACGGGGGCCATGCCGACCGGTCCGGGGGGCGGTTCCTCCCCCCGCATGACCGTGTCGAGCAGGTCGACGGCGACGATGTCGGCGAGGGACGGCACGGCCGCGTCGGCCAGTTCCTGCGCGGTCCGCGTCACGTCCAGGGTGCTGCCGATCCCGGCGCCGGCGTCGTTGAGCAGGGCCAGGCGTTCCTGTGCCCGCCAGCGTTCCGTGACGTCGATGATCATGTACCAGATGCCCACCTGCCGACCCTGGCGGTCCTTCATGGTGAAGAAGGACGCGGAGTACGCCCGCTCACGGTGGGGATCGGTGCGACTGATGCCGCGGAACTCGTAGTCCATCACCGGTCGCCCGGTCCTGAGGACCGTCCGCATGCGCTCCTCGAACGCCTGCGCGTCCTGTTCGGACAGCACATCCCCCACCTCGCGCCCCAGCCGGCGGGCGAGCGGGACCATGCGGTCCAGCGGCTCGTTCACCCAGACGTAGCGCAGGTCCGTGTCCAGGACGGCGATGCCCACCGGTGCATGGGTGAGGAACGGGGTCAGCATGAGCTGGTTCACCCCGCCTCCCGGCATCCGCCAGAAGGCCTGTTTGGGGGGCCGGCCGACGAGGCCGCCGAAGAGCAGCGCGGCGAGTGTGGCGACCAGCACGCCCGGGACCATCTCGTAGACGTCCGACTTGAGCGGTCCGAGCAGCGGGTTGATCCTTTCCCAGAGCAGTACCGTGCCCGCGCCCGAGACGATCCCGGCCATGGCTCCGGCCCACGTCATGCGTGGCCAGTACAACGAGAGCAGGACGACCGGCCCGAAGGCCGCACCGAAGCCGGCCCAGGCGTAGGAGACGATGCCGAGCAGCCCGTCAGCTCTGAGCGCGATCAGATAGGCGATGAGGATCACCAGCACGACGGAGCCGCGGCCCACCCACACCAGCACCTTGTCGGTGGCGCGGCGGTTGAGGAACGCGCGGTAGAAGTCCTCCGTGAGGGCGACGGAGGACACCAGGAGCTGGCTGTCGGCGGTCGACAGGATCGCGGCGAGCACCGCGATCAGCATCAGCCCGGCGACCCAGGGGTTCAACAGGGTCTGGCTCAAGACGATGTACACGGTGTCCGGGTCGGCGAGCGGCGGGCTGATCCGCCCGATCCCCAGGAGCCCGATGAGCGTGGCGCCAGCCAGGACGACGACGACCCAGCCCGTACCGATGCGACGGGCCGCGGGGATGGCTCGGATGCTGCGGATGCCCATGAAGCGGGCCAGGATGTGCGGCTGACCGAAGTAGCCCAGGCCCCAGGCGAGCAACGAGACGATGGCCACGCCCCCGAGCGATGCACCCGTCGACCACCGGCCGTCGACATAGCGGACGTCGGCCCCCGGATCGAGCAGCCCCGGCGAGGCGCGGTCGAGGGTCGCGCCCAGTTCTCCCAGGCCACCGATGGCCGTGATGCCGACCAGCGAGAGCACCAGCAGGGCCACGAACATCAGCGTGCCCTGCAGGACGTGCGTCAGGCTGACGGCGAGGAAACCACCCAGACAGGAGTAGATGACGATCACCAGGGCAGTCACGGTCACGCCGAGCCCGAAGCGGAGGTCGAAGACGTTCTGGAAGAGCAGCCCGCCAGCCACCAGCCCACTGGCGACGTAGGCGGTGAAGAACACCAGGGTGACGGCGGCCGAGGCCATCCGGAGCGCCCGGGTGCGGTCCTCGAAGCGCTCCTCCAGGTACGCCGACAGGCTTACGGCGTTCCCGGCGCGCTCGGCGTACGTCCGGAGCCGGGGCGCGACGAAGAGCCAGTTGAGGTAGGTCCCGACAACCAGCCCGACGGCGATCCAGCTGGCGCCGATGCCGGCCGCGTACACCGCTCCGGGCAGCGCGAGGAACAACCAGCCGGACATGTCGCTGGCCCCTGCGGACAGGGCGGCGACGAGCGCGCTGAGCTTGCGGCCACCCAGGGCGAAGTCGGTGAACGTGTGCGTGCGGGCGTAGGCCCAGACACCTGTTGCGATCATGGCGATCACGTACACGAGGAACATGGCCACGATCGGCGCGCTCAAGTCGAACATACGGCCCTCGTCTGCGAGGCTCCTTGCGCGTCGGCGCGACTTTGCGCCCGTCAGCGGCGTGCCCGCAAGACAAATCTATACATCGCAGCCGCTAACGGGCGACTTCTCATGCACGCCGACACCAGCCCGACCTACCGAGACGTACGGACGAGAACCCGGCCACCTGGGCCGTCCGCACAGCTGCGCTCACGGGCCCTGTCAGGGCGGCGCCACGGCGGGGAGGGCGCCGCGAACCGACGGGCGGCTTCGTGCAGTGGCCCATGGCCGAGCGGCGGCGCCGGCACGCTCACGAGAAGGCTCAGCGGGCGCCGAAGGCCTGCGTCCAGTAGTAGTTCGGCTGCGCGAGGCCGATGCCGATCTCCTTGAACGAGCAGTTGAGGATGTTCCTGCGGTGGCCGGGGCTGTTCATCCAGCCGTCCATGACCTTGGCGGCGGTGCTGTAGCCGTAGGCGACGTTCTCGCCGTAGGTGCGCCAGTCGTAGCCGGCGCGGGTGATGCGCTGGCCCGGGTCGGAGCCGTCGGAGCCGGTGTGCGACATGTTGCTGTGGGCGGCCATGTCCTCGCTGTGGTTCTGGGCAGCGGACATCAGCTTCGCGTTGATGGTGAGCGCCGAGCAGCCGGCGTTGGCGCGTTCCTTGTTCACCAGGGCAAGGACCTGGGCCACGTCCCCGGAGGTCGGGACGGTGGAGGTGGTGGGCGGCTTGGTCGCGGTCGGCTTGGGCTTGGCCGTCGCCGGCTTGGTCGCGGTCGGCCTGGGCTTGGCCGTCGCCGGCTTGGTCGCGGTCGGCCTGGGCTTGGCCGTCGCCGGCTTCGCCTTCTTCGTTCCGTGGGTGGACTTCGCGGTCGGCCGGGCCCCGTGCCCGCGGCCGGGGTGTCCCTGACGATCCTCGTCGCTCTTGTGTTTTTGGGCCGCGTTGGCAGCCGGCACGCTGTCGGAGGGGCGCACGGTCCGCTGGCTGGCAGCCTTCGTGGTGCCCGGTTCCTGCGTGTTCAGGCATGCCATCGCGACCGCGGGTATCCCCACGATGCCCGCCGTGGCGAAGGCGATAGTCATCTTCTTGTAGTGCGTCTTCTTGCGATGCTTCTGCACGCGTGACCTCACTCGGTGGTTGCGGATCGCCCGGCGCACGGCCCGGAGGAGCGCCGGGTGGCCGCCATTCTTAGAAGCACCGTGAGGGACTGGCAAGCCTCGCCCGCGCACCGCACCGAGGCTGGGCCCGGCCCGACTTGAAATGGGCGGACGAGCATGCTGCCCTTCGGAAGCAGCAGGACACGCAATAGCTGACGCGTCGTCAAAATGGTTTCTGAGCAGCGACTTCAAGAAATCAGCGGCAGCTCACGGGATTCTCATTTCGACAGGGAGGGGAATGTCGACCACCAATAAGACAAAGCGTGACATGTCAGCAGCCCGGCAGCGGACGTAATGCTTCCGTTATCGCTCGAACCGCCGTGACGCATGTCACTGTTTCAGTACGGGCACAGCCGCCCGCCCGCCCGTCACCAGCCGCTACCCGTGCGCAACCGCGAACACCCACCCGCGCGCCGCACGGGGCCCACACACACGTGGGGCCCGGGTGCCGAAGCATCCCGGGCCCCACCAGGCGCAAAGACCTCAGGTGCTGCGCCGCCGCCGCGCGCCCGGTCGGCGCTCGCTGGGGCGGGTCACCGGGTCCCCGGCCTCCAGAGCCGCGGCACGGCGCGCCCTGCCGTACTCGGCGAGCGCCTCGGCGAGCTTGCCCACGCTCGGTTCCGGCGACAGGACGTCCACCCGCAGCCCGTGCTCCTCCGCGGTCTTGGCGGTGGCCGGGCCGATGCATGCGATGACCGTGACGTTGTGCGGCTTGCCGGCGATGCCGACGAGGTTGCGCACCGTGGAGGAGGAGGTGAAGAGCACGGCATCGAACCCGCCGCCCTTGATCGCCTCCCGGGTGTCCGCCGGCGGCGGAGAAGCGCGCACCGTCCGGTAGGCGGTGACGTCGTCCACCTCCCAACCCAGCTCGATGAGCCCGGCCACCAGGGTCTCGGTGGCGATGTCGGCACGCGGCAGGAAGACGCGGTCGATCGGGTCGAAGACCGGGTCGTAGGGCGGCCAGTCCTCCAGCAGACCGGCGGCGGACTGCTCACCGGAGGGCACCAGGTCGGGCTTGACGCCGAACTCGACGAGCGCGCGCGCGGTCTGCTCACCGACGGCCGCGACCTTGATCCCTGCGAAGGCCCGTGCGTCGAGCCCGTACTCCTCGAACTTCTCACGGACCGCCTTGACCGCGTTCACCGAGGTGAAGGCGATCCACTCGTAGCGGCCGGTGACCAGGCCCTTGACGGCCCGCTCCATCTGCTGCGGGGTTCGCGGCGGCTCCACCGCGATGGTCGGCACCTCGTGCGGCACCGCGCCGTAGGACCGCAACTGGTCGGAGAGGGAGGCCGCCTGCTCCTTGGTCCGGGGTACCAGGACCCGCCAGCCGAAGAGCGGCTTGGACTCGAACCAGGACAACTGCTCGCGCTGCGCGGCGGCACTATGCTCACCGACCACGGCTATCACCGGCCGGTAACCCTCGGGGGAGGGCAGCACCTTGGCCTGCTTGAGGACCTGCGCGATGGAGCCCAGGGTGGCCGTCCAGGTGCGCTGGCGGGTGGTGGTGCCGGCGACCGTGACGCTCATCGGCGTGTCCGGCTTGCGCCCGGCCGAGACCAGCTCCGAGGCGGCGGCCCCGACGGTCTCCAAGGTCGCGGAGACCACGAGCGTGCCGTCGCTGGCGCCGACCTCGGACCAGCAGCGTGCCGAGGCCGTCTTGGCCTCGACGAACCGGACGTCTCCGCCGCCCTCACGGGCCCGCAGCGGCACCCCGGCGTACGCGGGGACCCCGACGGCGGTCGCGATGCCCGGAACCACCTCGAAGGGGATGCCTTCGGCGGCACAGGCGAGCATCTCCTCGCCTGCGTGCCCGTCGAGTCCGGGGTCTCCGGACACCGCACGGACCACCCGCCTGCCGGACCGCGCGGCCTCCATGACAAGATTGGCCGCATCCCGGATCACCGGGATACCGACGGTTGCTGATGCCTCGTCAGCGACTGTCAGCTGTGGCGTGTCGACTCCCGCACGCGCATGTGTACGCACGACGTCGAGCACCTCGGGCTCGGCGATCAGTACGTCCGCGCCCGCGAGCGCTTCGACCGCGCGCAGCGTCAGCAGTCCCGGATCGCCGGGGCCGGCACCGAGGAAGGTGACGTGCCCCTGCGCGGCAACGGCCGGAAGGGCGGAGGTGGTAGGGCTTGTGGGGCTCAAGACGCTCGCTCCCCCATCAGACCGGCCGCGCCCTTGGCCAGCATCTCGTCCGCGAGTTCGCGGCCGAGCGCCATGGCCTCGTCGTACGACTGGGGCACGGGACCGGTGGTGGACAGCTGCACCAGCGCGGATCCGTCGGTGGTACCGACAACACCGCGCAGGCGCATTTCGTTGACAATCTGCCCGTCGGCCAGCAAGTCGGCGAGCGCCCCCACGGGTGCGCTGCAGCCGGCCTCCAGGGCGGCGAGCAGGGACCGCTCGGCGGTCACGGCGATCCTGGTGTGCGGATCGTCGAGCCCGGCGAGCAGGGCGGCGAGGTCCGCGTGGTCCGCGGCACACTCGATCGCCAAGGCCCCCTGGCCGGGGGCGGGCAGGACATGGTCGACCGCGAGGAAGTCAGTGACCTCGTCGCTGCGGCCTATGCGGCGCAGGCCGGCCGAGGCCAGCACCACCGCATCGAGCTCACCCGCGTGGACGTACCCGATGCGGGTGTCCACGTTGCCGCGGATGGCGACCGTCTCGATGCGCTTGCCGAGCACCCGGGCGTAGGCGTTCAACTGGGCCATCCGACGCGGGGAGCCGGTACCGACCCGTGCGCCGTCGGGCAGCTGCTCGAAGGTCAGGCCGTCACGTGCGACCAGCACGTCGCGCGGGTCCTCCCGGCGCGGGACGGCCGCCAGGACCAGGTCCGAGGGCTGGGCCGTCGGCAGGTCCTTCAGGGAGTGCACGGCGAAGTCCACCTCGCCGCGCAGCAAGGCGTCGCGCAGCGCCGTGACGAAGACGCCGGTACCGCCGATCTGCGCGAGGTGCTCGCGGGAGACGTCACCGTAGGTGGTGACCTCCACCAACTCGACGGCGCGGCCGGTGAGCCGGCGCACCGCCTCGGCCACGTGACCCGACTGGGACATGGCCAGCTTGCTGCGGCGGGTGCCGAGCCGGAGCGGCCGGTCAAGGCCGCCTGGGCGGTCGGGGCCTGATTTCATGATGCCCGTCCTGGGTTCTTCTCGGTGTTCTTCACATCGCCGCCGTTCGTGCTGGTGCTCACTCCGCCATCCGCCCGACTGACGGAAGCCACCGTCTGCGGGTCGAGATCGAAGAGTTCGCGCAGCGCCTCGGCGTACCCGGCGCCACCGGGCTCGCTCGCGAGCTGCTTGACCCGCACGGTCGGCGCGTGCAGGAGCTTGTCGACGACGCGGCGCACGGTCTGGGTGACCTCGGCGCGCTGCTTGTCGTCCAGTTCGGGCAGTCGGCCGTCGAGCCGGGCCACCTCGCTGGCCACCACCTGCGCGGCCATCGCGCGCAGTGCCACGACCGTGGGCGTGATGTGCGCGGCGCGCTGTGCGGCGCCGAAGGCGGCGACCTCCGCGGAGACGATGTCGCGCACCTGCTCCACGTCCGCGGCCATCGGGGCGTCGGCCGCGGCCTCGGCCAGCGACTCGATGTCCACCAGCCGCACGCCCCGGATCCGGTGCACGGCCGCGTCGATGTCGCGGGGCATGGCGAGGTCGAGCAGGGCGAGCCGGGCGTGCGCGCGCCGGTCGTGGGGGGCGCCGTTCCCGGAGCTGCCGCGCCGCAGCGTGCCGCGGCCGGCGGCCTCGCCCTGGTCGGCCCAGGCCCCGTGCAGTTCCAGCGCGCCGGCGTCCACGCCGGTGATCGCGGCCCGGCCGTCCACGGCGGGCGCGTCCAGGTCGAGCGGGCAGCCCTCGGTGAGCGCCTCCGCGCCGACCGTCGAGGCCAGCGGGGACCGCACCGGTCCGGCGTCGGTGAGCCGGCCGTGCTGAGCGGCGGCGGCTGCGAGCCGGGCGACGAGGTCGCCGTCGGCGAGTCCGCTTCGGGCGGTGCTCCCCGAAGGCTGCGCGGGGACCGTACCCGACGCGATCGCCACGGGGGCGAGGGCGTCCGTCAGGGGCCCGTCCGGTCGGGTGGTGTGCTCCGTCAGCGCGCGGGACACCGCGTCGGCGGTCAGCACCAGCCCGGTGGCGCCGGTGCAGGAGACCACGATGTCGACTCGTGTCAGTTCGTCCGCGACCTCACTCATCGTGATCGCGTGCGCGGCGGCCCCGGTAGCTGCGGCGCCAAGGATCTCCGCGAGCCGCTTGGCCCGCTCCGCGGTGCGGTTGGCGATGACCACCTCGCTCACGCCGGCGCGCGCGAGGGTGGCGGCGGCCAGGGAGGACATGGAGCCTGCGCCGATCACCAGGGCGCGCTTGCCGGCGGCCCAGCCGGAGACCTCGGCGCCGGCGGCGAGCTGCTCCAGACCGAAGGTGACCAGCGACTGGCCGGCGCGGTCGATGCCGGTCTCGGAGTGGGCCCGCTTACCGACCCGGAGCGCCTGCTGGAACAGGTCGTTGATCAAGCGGCCCGCGGTGTGCTGTTCCTGGCCGAGTGCGAGGGCGTCCTTGATCTGGCCGAGGATCTGCCCCTCCCCTACGACCATCGAGTCCAGTCCGCACGCCACCGAGAAGAGGTGGTGGACGGCACGGTCCTCGTAGTGCACGTAGAGGTAGGGGGTGAGCTCTTCCAGACCCACGCCGCTGTGTCGGGCGAGCAGGGTGGAGAGTTCCGCGACACCGGCGTGGAACTTGTCCACGTCGGCGTACAGCTCGATCCGGTTGCAGGTGGCGAGCACGGTCGCTTCGGCGGCCGGTTCGGTGGCCAGCGTCTCGTGCAACAGCGCGATCTGTGCGGGCGCGGCCAGGGCGGCCCGCTCCAGCACGCTGACCGGCGCGCTGCGGTGGCTCAACCCGACGACGAGCAGACTCATGCCGGCATCACCGCCGGAAGGTCGCCGTCCGGGTTGCCGTCCCTGCGGGCGGCGGGCGCAGCGGGAGCGGTGCGGCCGACACCTTGCGCGACGGCCCCGGTCGCGGCCTCCTCACCGGCCTTGCGCTGCTCGTGGAAGGCGAGGATCTGCAACTCGATGGAGAGGTCGACCTTGCGCACGTCGACGCCGTCCGGCACGGACAGCACGGTGGGCGCGAAGTTCAGGATGGAGGTGACACCGGCGGCGATGAGTCGCTCACTGACCTGCTGGGCGGCGCCCGCGGGGGTGGCGATGACACCGATGGAGACGCCGTTCTCCTCGATGATCTTTTCGAGCTCGTCGGTGTGCTGCACGGGGATGCCCGCGACCGGCTTGCCCGCCATGGCGGGGTCGGCGTCGATCAGGGCGGCCACCCGGAAGCCACGGGAGGCGAAGCCCCCGTAGTTGGCCAGCGCGGCCCCGAGGTTACCGATGCCGACGATGACGACCGGCCAGTCCTGGGTCAGCCCGAGCTCACGGGAGATCTGGTAGACGAGGTACTCGACGTCGTAGCCGACGCCGCGGGTTCCGTAGGAGCCGAGGTAGGAGAAGTCCTTGCGCAGCTTGGCGGAGTTCACCCCGGCGGCGGCGGCGAGCTCTTCGGAGGAGACGGTGGGCACGGAGCGCTCGGAAAGCGCGGTCAGCGCCCGCAGGTACAGCGGAAGCCTGGCGACAGTGGCCTCGGGAATGCCTCGGCTGCGGGTCGCCGGTCGGTGAGTTCGGCCAGTTGCCACGATGCTCCTGCGGGATGAGCGGGGCTGCAGGCGGCCACTTGTCCCAGGACCGCCCCGTCGACAGCAGGCTATGTCTTTGTGAACGCGTGCACAAAGATTGTGTCCGCTTTGTCCGACCAAAGTGACCGGGGTCACGCAACCGAGGGGCGGGATCCTGGAACCGCGAGTCAACCAAACCCGTTCAAATACTGAAGGGGGCAAAATCGCACACACTCCTCACCGATAAGCCCCCGAGTTCCCGCAAATCGCCCATGATGGTAGCCGCCATCGAGGCCATTTGGCTCAGAACAGGACTCCTCGCCCCGCTCCGCGACCCCTTGCCGGCCCCCAGGAGATCACCCCGTCAGCGCCCGGCGCAGACGTTCCGGATCCACCCTCCAGAAGGTGTGCTGTTCACCGTCGACCAGCACCACCGGAATCTGCTCCCAGTACGCCGTGTGCAGCGCCTCGTCCTCGGTGATGTCCTTCTTCTCCCACGCGGCCCCGGTCTGCGCACAGACCTTCTCCACCACCACCTGCGCGTCCTCGCACAGATGACAGCCGGGCTTCCCGATCAGCGTGACCAGGCGATCAGCCGGGGCCCTGCCCTTTTCCTTACGGCGCAGCAGTGGACTCATGCCCCCATTCTCGCGCGCGGACCACGCACCTCCCCCCGCTCCCGGTCACCCACCGCGGCCCGCGTAACGCCGGCGCCCCGGAGTGTTCACGCGATCGCACCCGAAGGACTCGGGAACCGCCGAACGGACTGGCTATGCTCACCGCATGGCCGCTCTGGGCAGGTTCACTCCCCGTAGGCGCTCCGCCACCGCGCGCAGCGTGCTCGCAGGCGAGGCCTCGGCAGAGGCCGCGCGCAAGAACTCAACGGACGTCGATACCGAACTCCCCCCGACCTCCGAGACCCCGGCCGGGGCGACCAGCCGGCTCTCACCCCTCCCGATGCGCCGACGGGCCAGGACCGCGACGCGGGCTCCGGAGGAACCAGCCCCGCCCGCGACGGCCGAGACCGCCGGTGCCGGTGAGGCCTGCGAACCCGACTTCCCCGTCGCCGGCGACGTGCGCGCCGCCGCCTTCTTCGACCTCGACAACACCGTGATGCAGGGCGCGGCGATCTTCCACCTCGGACGCGGCCTCTACAAGCGGAAGTTCTTCCAGCGACGCGAACTGGCCCGCTTCGCCTGGCAGCAGACCTGGTTCCGGATCGCCGGAGTGGAAGACCCCGAGCACATGCAGGACGCGCGAGACAGCGCGCTGTCGATCGTCAAGGGCCACCGGGTCTGCGAATTGATGGACATCGGCGAGGAGATCTACGACGAGTACATGGCCGGACGCATCTGGCCCGGTACCCGTGCCCTGGCGCAGGCCCACCTGGACGCCGGCCAGAAGGTCTGGTTGGTCACGGCCGCCCCGGTGGAGACGGCCACGATCATCGCCCGCCGCCTCGGCCTGACGGGTGCGCTCGGCACGGTGGCGGAGTCCGTGGACGGTATCTACACCGGCCGGCTCGTCGGAGAACCCCTGCACGGCCCGGCGAAGGCGGAGGCCGTCCGGGCGCTGGCCGCGGCCGAGGGCCTGGACCTCTCCCGCTGCGCGGCATACAGCGATTCGCACAACGACATTCCGATGCTGTCGCTCGTAGGACATCCGTACGCGATCAATCCGGACACGAAATTGCGCAAGCACGCCCGGGACCTGGACTGGCGGCTTCGCGACTATCGGACCGGGCGCAAGGCGGCGAAGGTAGGCATTCCGGCAGCCGCCGGAGTGGGGGCACTGGCCGGCGGAACGGCCGCCGCCGTGGCCATCCACCGTCGCCGCAAGTAGCGGAGGGACGCCCGGCGCGCTCGCTACCTCCGCGGTTTTCCCTGTACCGAAGGGAACACGCCACACCTCGGCGCCCGGCACGGATCGGGCGCGGACCCAACGGGCCACTTCACCCCCACCTCCGCCCGATGTCGCAGCGCTTGCGAACACACTGGCTGCACGACCCACGGATCCCTGCCGGTCGACCATATCCAGCCATGGAATCGAGCACTCCACATACAGAATCGATCAACAACCGATCACAATCAGCGAGGGACTTTGCCCTCTAGATGCAACAGAAGCGACGTAATCGGCGATTTGAGCAACTGGGTGTAGCGCCGCCTGTACGAAGCGTTATTCTCCTCAAACGCATACGGGCAGCCATTCGTCGTCACGACGGGTGAACGGTCCCGCACTGCACGTGATGGAAGCTCTGCCTCTGGGAGTCCCGTGTACCCACACGTCGGGGTTGACGCCTCGGGCCTGGCTACGCTCCGCGCAACGGTCCTCGACCACCTGCGCGGTCTCGTCCCCACCGCGTACGCCGCCCCCGCATTCGCCACACCGGCCGCCGCATCCGGCCCGGCCGGTCCCTGCTACGCCCTGACCGACGGAGGCGCTACGGTCGGCAGACGAGCACGCGGCAACAGCGCGAGCGCGAGTGGCACCCCCACCGCGCGCCGCCCCAGTGCCGACAGTGACAGCGCACGCATGATGGACCTGGTCGAACGGGCCCAGGCCGGCGAGGCCGAGGCCTTCGGCCGGCTCTATGACCAGTACAACGACACCGTCTACCGGTACATCTACTACCGCGTGGGCGGCAAGGCCACAGCCGAGGACCTCACCAGCGAGACCTTCCTGCGCGCCCTACGCCGCATCTCCACCTTCACCTGGCAGGGACGGGACTTCGGCGCCTGGCTGGTGACCATCGCCCGCAACCTGGTGGCCGACCACTTCAAGTCCAGCCGCTTCCGGCTGGAGGTCACCACCGGCGAGATGCTCGACGCCAACGAGGTCGAGCGCTCCCCCGAGGACTCCGTCCTTGAGTCCCTGTCCAACGCGGCTCTGCTGGAGGCCGTGCGCAAACTCAACCCCCAACAGCAGGAATGCGTGACGCTGCGCTTCCTCCAGGGGCTCTCCGTCGCCGAGACGGCCCGCGTGATGGGGAAGAACGAGGGAGCGATCAAGACCCTCCAGTACCGTGCCGTACGCACCCTGGCCCGGCTGCTCCCGGACGACGCCCGCTGACCGGCCGGCCCCGAACCCCTCACCGGTGACCTCTTCAATGAAGCTGTGGTCCGATCATCCTTCGTCCGTAACCCAAGTGCCGCGCCGCTCGTTATGCGGAATGCAGGCTCCCTGTGGACACGCCACACCCCTCGCTCCACACACAGAAGTGTGGATGCGTCGGTTACGGGCAACCATCCGGACCCCCTGGGGAGTCGATCGTCATGACGAGAGGAGGTGCCGCCAGTGATCGCGAACGTTTCGGCGCACCGGCGGGCGAACGCCTTCGCCCAGGCCCTGGAGGATCGGACATCCCCCGATCCCGCGGATACGGCGGCCGAGCAGTCCGAGGTGCCTGCCGAAGCAGCCGAGCCCGACCGGCTGTTGGCCCTGGCGAACGCGCTTGGTGATGTGCCACGCCCAGCTCTGGACCCCGAGGTCAAGGTGGTTCAGCGGGCGCAACTCGTGGCTGCCATGGAAGCCATGCTCATGGAAGGGACCGCCCAAGGCGGTGCCGGGCCCTCGGTACCCGAGCAGCGGACCAGCAGAGGCGCCCACCGGGCGACCTCGCTGCGAAAGCTGAAGCCCCGCTCCCGCTGGTCGAAAGGCATCGCGGCCGGTGGTCTCACCGTCGGGGTGGCCGCGGGCGCCTTCAGCGGAGTGGCCGCCGCAAGCTCCGACGCACTGCCCGGTGATTCGCTCTACGGGCTCAAACGCGGCATGGAGGACCTGAGGCTGGGCATGGCCGACGGGGACTCCGACCGTGGTGAGGTGTACCTCGACCAGGCGTCCACCCGACTCCACGAGGCGCGCCGCCTGATGGAGCGCGGCAAACTCGGCGACCTGGACCACGAGTCGCTGGGAGAGATCCGGCGTGCACTGTCCGGCATGCGGCACGACGTCTCCGAAGGCCACCGCCTGCTCCACGAGGCGTACCAGGCGGACGGTTCACTGAGCCCGATCCAGCGGCTCTCCTCGTTCACCGACTCGCACCGAGACGCCTGGGGACAACTGCGCGAGCGGCTGCCCGCCCAGCTCACCGACGTCGGGGACGAGGTGACCTGGGTGTTCGAAGCCATAGACGAAGAAGTCGCCCCGCTCCAGGAACTGCTGCCCAAGGCACCGGACCAGAAGCGAGGTTTGCGCAGCTCCTCCCCCGAACCCGCTCCGCGCAGCGACGCGGCCGGCCAGAAGACGAGCCCCTCACCCAAGTCCTCCCCCGCTGTGGACGGGTCCACTTCACCGGACGGAAAGCCTCGTTCCGTGGCCCCGCCGGCGGAGGAGGACAGCCCCGAGGGCATCCTCGATGGTGCTGCGGGCGGCCTCCTCAACCCACCACACGACGATCAGCCCGAGCCCAGTCCGTCCGAACCGGGCGAAGTCGAGCCCGACATCACCATCCCGCCGCTGTTGCCCGGGATCCTGCCCGGGCTCGGGCTCAACGGCGAGGACGTCCGCTAGACCACTGGACCTACTCGGGCAGACCTGCCAGCGCAGCGAGGTCAGCTCCGTCGGCGCCCGCCCTCCACACGGCGAATTCCGGAGGGCGGGCGCTGACGGGAGAGCCCTCAGAAGAACACCGAACGCCGCTGCACCAGCAGCTTGTAGAGGGCGTGCTGGATCTGCTCCCGGACCTGATCCGTGAGGTTGAACATCAGCATCGGGTCCTCCGCGGCCTCAGGAGGATAGCCGTCGGTGGGAATCGGCTCCCCGAACTGGATCGTCCACTTCGTCGGAAGCGGAACGGCCCCCAGCGGTCCCAACCACGGGAACGTCGGCGTGATCGGGAAGTAGGGGAAGCCGAGCACCCGTGCCAGCGTCTTCGCGTTGCCGATCATCGGGTAGATCTCCTCCGCTCCGACGATCGAACACGGCACGATCGGGGTGCCCGCCCGCAGCGCGGTCTGGACGAATCCTCCCCGGCCGAAGCGCTGCAGCTTGTAGCGCTCGCCGAACGGCTTCCCTATGCCCTTGAACCCCTCCGGCATGACGCCCACGAGCTCCCCCCGCCCCAGCAGCCGCTCCGCGTCCTCGGTGCAGGCCAGGGTGTGCCCGGCCTTGCGGGCGAGTTCGTTGACCACCGGCAGCATGAACACCAGGTCCGCGGCGAGCAATCGGAGGTGACGGCCCGCCGGATGATGGTCGTGTACGGCGACCTGCATCATCAACCCGTCCAGCGGAAGCGTGCCGGAGTGGTTGGCCACGATCAACGCCCCGCCTTCGGCAGGGACGTTCTCGATCCCCTTGACCTCGACCCGGAAGTACTTCTCGTACAACGGCCGCACCAAGGACATCAACACCTGGTCCGTGAGCTCCTCGTCGTACCCGAACTCATCGACCTCGTACTCGCCGGTCAGCCGTCGGCGCAGGAACGCCAGACCGCCGGCGATCCGACGGTCCCAAGTGCCGCTCTCCTCCTTCGGCTGCCGTGCCGGCTCCGCGTCATCGGGCCCGGCGCCGTTCGGGGCGGTCGGGGGCTCCTCCGCCCGGTCCGTCGGCAGGGCGCGCAGCTCGGGCTCCGGCTTGCGCCAGCCGTTGGCCACCCGACGCCGCTGGGGGCGCGTGTTCGCTCCGCTCCGAGAACGGTCCTCACCGAACGGGATGACCTTGGCGTCCGCCATTATCGGTGCGCTCCTTCGTCGACACTGACCCGGCTCCCCAGCACCGCCCCGACCTCGTCGACGGCCCGCCGCAACCGTTCCGGCGGCAAGAGGCCCGGTCCACGGCTGCGGGCGAAGTCCGCGAACGTCTCCGCGGTGGTGAAGGAGGGCGTGAACCCCAGAGTCTCACGCAGCAGATCCGTCTGGACCACCCTGCCATGGGTCAGCAGCCGAATCTGTTCCGGGGAGAAATCGGTCACCTGGGCGGCCCGCAGTGCCGCGCCCGCCCAGGTGACCGCGGGCAGCAGCAACGGCAGGGTCGGACGCCCGAGCCGGCGCGCGCACTGGGACAGCAGCAACACCCCGTCGCCAGCCACGTTGAAGGTTCCGCTGACCGGTACCCCCCGGTGCGGATCACGGGCCGCGACCAAACGCAGCACATCGACCACGTCGTCCTCGTGGACGAACTGCAACCGCGGGTCGTAGCCGAAAACCGTCGGTAGGACCGGCATCGAGAAGTAATGGGCGAGCGGCGAGTCCGCGCAGGGCCCCAGGATGTTGGCGAAGCGAAGCACACAGACGGCCACATCGGGGCGGCGGCGGGCGAAACCCCGCACATAGCCCTCGACCTCCACCGTGTCCTTGGCGAAGCCCCCGCTGGGCAGTGCCTTCGGCTGGGTGGCCTCGGTGAACACGGCCGGATCACGGGCGGCCGAACCGTACACGCCGGTGCTGGACTTCACCACCAGCCGCTGGACGCTCGGGGACTTCTGGCAGGCCCCCAGCAACTGCATGGTGCCGATGACGTTGGCTTCCTTCTGGGAGGCCCGACCGCCTCCCCGCGGCACACCGGTCACATCGAGGTGGACCACGGTGTCGACCGCCTCCTCGGCCAGCACACGCGCGATCGCCGGCTGTCTGATGTCGGCCTGGATGAACTGTGCCGCCCCCAGCCGGTGCGCCGGGACGCCGGCGTCCACCGCGATGACCCGCTCCACCCCCGGCTCCCGTTGGATGCGTCGGATGAACCGGCCCCCCAGTTGCCGGGCCGCCCCGGTCACGAGCACGACCTTCCCCAAGATCAGCGCCTTTCTTCCGCACCTCAGCCAGAGTCCATCCGTACCGAGCAGATCCCGCGTGCTCCACCGTGACACGGCCGGACCCTCCAGGTGGATTTCCGCACCCGTGCCGTGTCGTGCGCCCGCGCGACCTCCAGGGCCCATGAGGCCGCTCCCGCAGACCCGGCGGGTCAGCCCCGGAAGAGCCGCATTGCACCGCAGCCCCTCCACCGAATTCGGTGGAGGGGCTGCGGTGAAACACGTCCAGCTATCGCTTACTTCTTGTTGCGACGCTGAACGCGGGTGCGCTTGAGCAGCTTGCGGTGCTTCTTCTTGGCCATCCGCTTACGCCGCTTCTTGATAACAGAGCCCACGACTACCCTCGCTCACTTCTCTTCACTCGGTGCGGGGCGTCTGGGCCCACACGACCTACGTCGGCCTAGCCTACCCGCCCGAGCGTCGAGCCTGTAATCCGAGGTGAGTCCTCAGGCCGATTCGACCCCCACGAACGATTCCCGGAGGTACTCGTGAACCGCGTTTTCGGGAACCCGGAAGGACCTTCCCACCCGGATCGCGGGCAGATGACCGTTGTGCACCAGGCGGTACACGGTCATCTTCGACACTCGCATCACCGAGGCGACCTCCGCCACGGTCAGGAACTGAACCTCACTGAGAGGCCTCTCGCCAGCAGCCATGACACACCTGAACCTTCCGCGCATGACGGGCACCGGCTTCCCCTCCGGTGACTCCCCGTCGCTGCGCGCTCACTCCTCAGATTAGGGGCGGGTGATACGAGTGGGGAAGAGGAGTAGCCACAGCCGCGCCCACCCCTTGCGCCGGCCGCCTACGCCCACAGTGCGGCACGCCCAAGGACGTAGCGGGTAAGGGGACGGTAATAGTCTGAACGCACCCCGTCATCAACTGGAACGGCCACGGACACCCGCCCTTCGGCCTCCCCGACGAAGAGCGCGGGATCATCGGTGTCCGCCAGGCCGATGGCCTCAAGGCCCAGCTGACCTGCCGCGCAGACCCACCCGTGATCCCCGACCACCAGCTCCGGCAGTGGAAGCTCCGACTCCGCGAGCGCTGCCAGCGCGGTGCGAACCGGCAGCGGCGAATGGCTGTGTACGCCCGGCGCACATCCTGACCGTTGTGCGCCGGGATCCCGCATCAATGCGACCCCTCGTACGTAGTCGAGGCGGTGAGTGCGTACCCCGAAGCGGGTCGTTATGTCGACAGGACAACCCTGCGCGGGTGTGAGAACCTCACATCCCGCCGCCGACAGCGCCTGGGCCAAGGAAGCGTAGAACTCCAGCAGCCGATGCGGGTGACCAGTCCCGAGCAGCACTGGCGCCCGGCGCCTGGCGACGGAACGCAACCGCGCCGCGAACGCCTCCAGAGCCCCCAGCGTACGCTCCGGATCGATCACATCCGGGCCGGTGACATGCCCCGGATCAGCCGACACCCCGCACTTCTCGGCCATCAGGGTCAGCAACTCGCCCTCGCTCCAAGGCCATCGTGGCTCAAGACCCAGCAACACCCGCGGATCACCCGCCGCGAACAGCCGGTAGCTGCGCAGGTTCGCCTCGCGCGAAGTGGCCACGGACCCCGCCAACCGAGCGGCCAGCAGATGCGCACGCAACGTTCCGGTGCTCAACACCCGCCCGATGCTCCCGTACCGAGCGCCCGGGGTCCCGAGAACGCAACAGACAGACCACTGTTGGGCTAATGACCTGAATTGGCGTCAACCAACATGCTGGTCAAGCGAGTTCCCATCAGCACCCGGGGGCCCTCAAAGCAACATTCCACGCAACGGGTAGACGGCTCGCCGAGCCGCCAGCACCGCCTGGTCGGTACGATCCGCCGGGTCGTAACCCGACTCCCAGTCCCGCCAGTGCACCGGGCTCAGACCGTCCGTCATCCGCGCCGGTCCCCACTGCCGGGTCCGTGCGTACACCTCGTCGCGCCACGACTGCGGGACCAGCGTCTCGGGCTCGATCGGCCGATGGGCGGCGATCGCCACCAGGTGCGTCCACGACCGCGGGACCACGTCCACCACCGCGTACCCCCCGCCCCCGAGGGCCAGCCAGCGACCCCCCGCATACGCGTGGGCCAAGTCGTGACAGGACTCCTGCACCGCGCGCTGGGCGTCCAAGGACACCGCCAGATGGGCCAGCGGATCCTCGAAGTGGGTGTCCGCGCCGTGCTGCGTCACCAGCACCTGCGGCCGGAAGTCCGCCAACACCTCCGGGACCACGGCGTGAAACGCCCGCAACCACCCCGCGTCACCCGTGCCGGCAGGCAAGGCGAGGTTCACCGCACTGCCCTCAGCCGCCGGCCCGCCCGTCTCCTGCGGCCACCCGGTCTGCGGGAACAGCGTGCGCGGGTGCTCGTGCACCGAAACGGTCAGCACCCGCGGATCGTCCCAGAACGCCGCCTGCACCCCGTCCCCGTGGTGCACGTCCACGTCCACGTAAGCCACCCGCTCGGCCCCGAGCTCCAACAGCCTGGCGATCGCGAGGGCCGCGTCGTTGTACACGCAGAACCCGGAGGCCGCCCCCGGCATCGCATGGTGCAGGCCGCCCGCGAAGTTCACCGCGTGCAGGGCCTCGCCCCGCCACAGTGCCTCCGCCGCGGCGACCGACTGGCCAGCGATCAACGCAGAAGCCTCGTGCATGCCCGAGAACGCGGGGTCGTCATCCGTCCCCAGCCCGTACGTACCGTCCGCCCGCGCGGGATCCTCGGACACCGCCCGCACGGCGGCCACGTAGTCCTCCCGGTGTACCAGCCGCAACGTGGAGTCCCCGGCCGCCTTGGCGGCCACCACCTCCACCGCCCGATCGAGCCCGTAGGCCCGTACCAGCCCCATGGTCAGGGCCAGTCGCACCGGGTCCATCGGGTGCCTCGGGCCGAAGTCATACCTCGTTACTGCCTCGTCCCACATCAACCACTTGCGGCCGCTCATGCCCGTCACGGTATCGGGCCCGCCCCCGAGGACGCCCCTCGGCTCCGAAGGACCGCGCGTACCGGAGCGTGACGAGGACCAACACCATGGGAATCAACATGGCCCCCCGGTAACTCCACATTTCCCCGACCGCCCCGACCAGCGGAGACCCCACGAGGAAGCCGACGTAGTTGAACACGTTGAGTCGGGCGACCGCCGAGTCCGAGGCGCCGGGGAAAGCACGGCCGGCTGCGGCGAAGGTCTGTGGCACGATCACGCACAGCCCCAGTCCCAGCAACGTGAAGCCCAGCATCCCCACCCAGGCCCCCGGGGCCAGCGCCACGACAGCGAAACCACTACCTGCGAGCACGCTGCCGCACCGCACCACCGTGACCGCGCCGAACCGCCGAACCCCCAGGTCACCGACCGCACGTCCGAGCAGTGTGGTCACCATGTAGACGTTGGAGCTTGTGGCGGTACCCCCACCCATGAAGATGTTAGACCACACCGTTGCGGTTGCTTCCGGCAGCGCGGCAGCGTCGGCCACAGACACACCGTCCGGTACAGGAAGTACCTGGCCAGCGGGCACGCTCACCTTCTCGGCGTACCCTCCACCACTCAGGAGAGCGCACACCGGCTGACCGACTTTCCACCCGGTGACCCCCTCCCCCAGCGCTGCCACATGCCCGGAGCACTCAAGTCCCGGATACGGCGAAGCGCCGGGCGGAGGATCGTAGAAGCCTTGGCGCTGGAGTAGGTCCGCCCGGTTCACGGCGCTGGCCGTCACATCAATGAGGACTTCCCCCGGCCCCGGTACGGGGTCCGGTACCTCTGTCCATGTGAGCACTTCCGGCCCACCCGGTTCGGTGATCGTGATTGCCTTCATAACCTCACGCTACCCACGACGAAGGCCCCGCCCATGCGCCACGGGGGCCGACGCACGGACGGGGCCGCTGAGGGGCCGCTGAGGGGCGTTCAGACGGCTTTCCGGTACTCCGCCCAGCGTTGGGCAGCGTCAAGGACAGTGGCCGTCCACGGGTCCGGGTCGGCACCCGCGATTTCTTCCCACAGATTCGCGGTCGCCAGCGAGAAAGCCGTCACGGCTTCCGGTGCTGCCGTCTGCCACGCGGGAACACATGCCGCCCACTGTTCGGCCGACTGGGGTTCTTGCTTGCCTGCCGCCATGAGCCACACCGTCCAGTGGGCAGCGTCCAGCCATGCGGCACCGCGTGTTGCCCAAGCCCAGTCAACGAGAAAGGCGGGGCCGTCCACCATGACGTTCTCGTTGTTCAGGTCTGTGTGAAGCAGGGAGTTGCCCGCGAAGTGCGCAACGTCGGACGGCTTGGCCGCGTACCCCTCAAGACGTTGTTCCGCCTGCCGCAACTCGATTTCGGGGCAGGGGACTTCCCCCAGTCGGCAAAGAAGATCGGCCACTTTGGGGAGGTCCGGCGAACCTGCCGAGTAGTCGGCGTGGTGGCCGTCCAGTACCTCAAACCCCAGGAGCACCCATCCGGCGTCTTCCACCTGCCAGTGAAGCGCGGGCGCGATTCCTCGGAGGTACGGGTTTACTTCGGCTTCCCGGCGCTGAGTCCATACGCGCTTGTGGTCGGTTCTCAGACCCTTGACGAAGAAGGAACCGCCAGCGGTAAAGATTCGCGCCGCGATTTCGCTATTGAAGCCTTGCCGTACCGTTTCGGTCTTGATGATTTCCCCGGCGCGAGATTCAACGCCAGCAAGTACGGCGGACGGTAGATCATCGAATGACATTCGCTGAGTTGCCACGGTCCCCAGACTCTCACACGACGGCCCACACGGGCCCCGCAGCGCGTGAACGCCACAGAGCCCGTGCGGAGTCCTACGGGTGTACCGGCGCGGTTACCGGTACGGGTTGTCGTCGTTGCAGCCCGGTACGGTGCCTTCGGTCAGCGACTCGACGTCGTCCACGATGACCAGTCCGGCCGGTTCCGGGGTCTTCGGCTGGTCGCCCGTGGCCGGTACCAGGCTCAGCCCCGGACGGGTGGTGAGTTCGACGGCTACAGCGCTCATTCTGTGTGGTCTCCGTTTCCGTGTTGACAGTAGGTGTTCAGTGGTGCCTTCGCTTCCTGGTACGCCTTAGCGAGTGGCCGACATACCCGGCAGGTTGCCGAGAGTTGGCAGCCGCTACAGCCACCGGAGCGAAGCATTTGGGCGTCTGCGATTGCGGGCAGACGCGAAAGGCCGTTCAGTCCGTCAGCCATGAGGCTTACGGGGTTTTCACGGCCGACCTTGCACATGGTGGCGAACCCGTGAGGGTCCACGTGAAAGAACGTGTGTCCGGCCGGGCAGCCCTGAAAGACCGTGGACTTGTCCAGGAATCCCGGAGCCTGAGCGGCAAGCGGTTCGGGGTTGCCGTCGTAGGTCGGGGAGATATTCGCGTATTCGGTGTAGGCGGTCGCGTACTCCCCTGCGATTTCCCGCATGGATTCAACTTCGTGCGCGTTGTGCTTGGTGATGATCAACGCGAGTTCGAGCGAGACACCTGCCTCTTTTGCCGCCTTGAGCCCTTTCATGAGCAGCTTGTAAGCACCCGGCTTGCGCGTGAGGGAATCGAAACTCTCGGCGCTCGCGCCGTACAGGGAAACCGTCACCTTGTGCGGGGGCAGGGACGAAAGAAGCTCGATGGTTTCCGGCCGGTGCAGTCGAGACCCGTTCGTCAGAATCTCGATGAGCATTCCCAGTCCGAAGGCCGTTCGGTAGGCGTGCGGGAAATCCCGGTCAATGGTGGGCTCTCCCCCGGTGAACTGGAGCCATAACACCCCCGCGTCACGGAGCATGAAGAGCAGCCGGTCTTTCTCTTCGCGCGGCAGGCCCTCAAATTTCCGCTCGGCAAGGTAGCAGTGCTCACAGTTGAAATTGCAGCCCTTATTGATCTCCCACGTTGCCCGGCTGTAGTTCAGCGGAGTGAGCGGGCGAACCAGAACGGTTCCCTTGGCCGGACATCCGGCAATGTCGATTCCCCATGCCTGCCGGGCAGCGTCGGCCAGCCATCCCGGTACCGTCTGCCCGTCGGCCACGGCACCGGCAAGTTCCCGGTGCATGGCATACGGGACGTGCATTCCCTTACGCGCACCGGGGCGCGCAATGATGAACTTGTCACCTTGCGGACTGGCAATGACCTGGTGCATTGGGGGTTCCTCCGGGGTTGTGGGTCCCCGCCCGACTACGGCTGTCCGTTCACGTAGCCGGGCGGGGGCTTGCCCCGCCCCTGCCCTTTCCGATTCGCCGTGGGGGTTGGAGATTCGGTTAGGTTCGGCAGGGGCGGGAATCTGGGGGTGCGGCTACGCTGCCGCGTAATCGGCTTCGCTTAATCGCCATTCGGTGACGAAGTCCAACATCATCGGGCGGCAGGTGAGAGAGAGAAACAGGTCTGTGTCAGCAAGCCCGAAAATTCGGTCGGGCCCACCAGCGTTGATACTGATGCTTCGGCCGTTCGCCAGCGCGTTCATTTGCTTGCCCTGGTGGTGCATGTCCATGGCCCATTTCCGGAAGATGTTTCCGGGGTTGGGGCTCTCTGCGCTGGCAAGGTGCAGGCATTCGGGCGGCAAGGGCCCTACTCCGGGAATGGGGTCCAGAGCATTTGCTAGGCGGTGTGCCCGTCCGCGTAACCAACGAATGGCCAGCCGGGGGGAGTTGGCCCGGCATCCACCAAGGAACCATTCCCGTCCGTCCACCGAACTACGGGCGACGACTTCGCACCAGTAGCCTTCAACGGTCGCGTTCACGGTCACAACCACTCCCCCGGAACGATGCGGTACGGCGCACTGGTCACCAGGCGGTATGTCAGATGCTCGCGGTTGTCGCTGCGGTGCTCCCCAACCCAAGTCGCTGCCGCCGCTTGTGCTTCACGGTCGGCCTTTTCCTGAGTCTCGGGGGTGTTCTGCTTCTCGACTTCCACAGGGGTTCCGGATTCGCCGCATACGGCGCACTGCATGGCGTGCGTCTGGGGTTCTGCGTCGGGTTCGTTGTCTGCCTCAACGCGAAAGCGTCGGAATCGGTATCCCATTACCGCCTGCCCAGTTCCTTGAAGTGCTCTTCAATTGCAGCCCCCAACTTGTCCACCCGTTCGGCCAACGTGACGCCGGTAGGTGCTTCCTCGTCCGGCTGGTCATCCGGTCGGGGATGTGGCGAGCGTTCCGGGGCGTTTGCGGTCACCGCTCCGCCCCCTCGTCCTGGTCGGCCCGGTGGGGGTGCTCAGTGATCACCCGGTTGAAGTCGGCAACGCGCTGGGGTGCCCCCTGTGTCCGTGCGGCCGTCCGGCCCCGGTCTGCCGCGAAGCACACGCGGCAGTCAGGATGCGCCACGGGTTCAAGGTCCGGCATGGGCACTGCCGCCGCCAGCTCCTCTACGCCGCGCGGTCGGGCGGGGTTCGTCGGCCGGTCGGTCATGGTGTTGCCGTCCCCTTCGTCTGCGGGTGCTGCTGTCCGTAATGACGCACTCACAGAGTCGGACTTTGGGTCTACGCTCGAAAGACGGCAGCGCTGGACACTGCCAACTGTCCAACGATCAAGGGGCGTTCGTTCGTATGAGTGTCGAAAACGAGAACGATGATCTAGCCGACCCGTCAGCGTCTCCTTTGGTGCACTTCGGCAGCGAAGTGCGGATTGAGCGCGAACGACTTGGTTTGTCTCGCAAGGAGTTAGGCGCGGAAGCGCACTGCGGGTACTCCCTGGTGGCCAAGATCGAGGCTGGCGAGCGCGTACCGGCTTTGGAGTTCGCGGAAGCGTGTGACCGCGTGTTCCCCAACGCCAACGGGCGCTTCGTTCGACTCTGGCCGTTGGCGCTCCGCTACGCGTTCCCGCCCTGGTTCCGCCGGTACGTGGAGCTGGAGGCGAAGGCGACCGTGGTTCGGATGTTCCACCCCACGCTTCTACCGGGGTTGGTGCAGACGCGCTCCTACGCCGAAGCGGTCTTGCGTACCGGTCGGCCCACCAACCTTGAGGACTTGCTGACTGCCCGGATGGAGCGGCAACGCATCCTTGCTCGCGAAGACGGCCCCGCGCGCTTGTGGCTGGTGCTGAACGAGAGCGCCCTACGCAACTCCGTTGGCGACCCTGCCACCATGCGCGTTCAGCTTGACCACTTGCGGGACCTTGCCGAGACCCCCCGGCATCGAGTGCAGATCATCAAAGACCAGGGGCAGCACCACGGTTGGGCAAGCCCCTTCGGTTTGCTCTCGTTCAAGGAAGGGGCCGACGTGGTGCACGTGGACGGCTTCCCAAGGGGGTACATCCTCGCTGAAGAAGCGGACGTTGCGGCGGCACAGGATGCCTATGATCTGCTGACCGCCATGGCCGCGCCGCCGGATGAGACGGCAGACATGATCAACACCATTGCGAAGGACTGTTACTCATGACGCACAACCTCGTTCCCGACTGGACCAGTTCGAGCTACAGCCAGAACAACGGCGGTGAGTGCGTCGAGTGGGCCCCGGAGTACGCGCGGGCCACGGGCACGTTCCTGGTCCGTGACAGCAAGGACCCGAACGGCCCGACGCTGAACCTCACGGCCGAAGGCTTCGCCGGTCTCGTGGCCTTCGCCAAGACGCACGGCTGACCGCCCGACGCGCACGCCGCCCAGTTCGAGCCCCGCCACTTCACCCCCTTCGGAGTGGCGGGGCTCTTCGCTACCCTGCGTAAAAATTTGGGTCGTCGCCGGCGGAGCTCCCGAGGGGTAAAACGGACATAGGGGGCCCCGCGGCTTCACTTTGCGTGATCACATGGCAGGGGCACGCACGGGCACCACGCGCCGGAGCGCATGGGCTAGGCGACTGGCCAACGAAGGGGACTCAGGGGGTCGCTGATGGGCCGTACGGGGGTTTGCCGGACCGGTGGCTACGCCGGTCGGCAAGGGGCTCTCAGGGGCGCTCACGGCGTCCTTCTGGGGACAGTGGCTAGGCAGGCTCAGCGCGGCCAGCAAGACGAAGGCGACGGCCGTTGTGACGGCCGCAAGCGCGGAGCGGACGGGCGGGCGGTGGTTCATGGTTCCCCCTGAGTTGCGGTGGTGCAGTCGGCGCAAGTGCGTCGGCTTCTCCCGTGAGTTGGCGGGTTGGTGTCTGCCGGTCACGCTGCGAGCGTGGCCGGTTCTTCGTCGTCCTGGTGGTGGTTGTGCTGGCCGTAGTCGCACGCCGACCAGACGCCCCCCGGATAGGGCAGGTACGCCCCCGTCTCGGGGCTCATGTACCACTCAGCGGACCCCACAAGGTCCCCTGAGCGCCGGTCGCGCATCAGCAAGCGGAAGCCGTCGAACTTGCCACCCTTGAGCAGTCGCGCGACCAAGACCCCTTGCGCGCGCAGCACTGCCCCCGTCTCTTCGCACGTCGTAATCGTTTCTTCCCCTAGTGGTTGCGGCAGGTCGGCACACGGGTGCCAGGTAAGCCGGTTGTCCCCCAGCTCAGGCACCCAGACCGACACCGATACGTCCCCTGTACCGCGTGTAGCCATCCGGACACTCTAGAACACGCGTTCGGAATCCGGAAGGGGATATACCGGGCGGTAGGCACATGCCCCTGACCTAGACCAACGACCCGCAACGAGAGTCGCATGACGCACTGACACCGGCCCTGACCTGCAACTTTAGATTCCCTTAAAGATCACCGTCTTGTGTGATTTAGGTCACATGCAGGACACACATAGTTTGGCTTGTTCGAACTGTCATGAGCACGCAAAAGGCCCCCACCGAAACCGGTGGGGGCTCTCATGGGGCACCGACTCACGTGAGTCGGTGCCTAGGTGCTGGCAATGACAAGCAGGGCGGACCCTTCACGGATCACCCATTTGCGGCGGCGAAGTTCCGTTGCCTCTTCATAGTTGGCAGTGATCCAGTCACAAGCAGCCTGCCAGTTGGCGGAAGTGCCCAGTTCGCGGGCACCGCCCTTGATTGACTCATAGGCGGCTTCCGCCTGTTCGGGCGAACTCAGGTCGCCAGCGGAAGCGGCGAAGCGGGCAAGGAATGCGGTGCGCTCATTCCGGTCTGTCATGGGGGTCACTCCCTGGCACCGACTCACGTGAGCCGGTGGTCATTTGTTGGCGTACTTCACACACACGGTTGTGGTGACTGGATGCATGGTCGTGGTCTTGCCGGTGAACACCGGAACCAGGGACGTGCGGGTTTCATACTTCACGCACTCGGGTCCGTCGCTGACCTTGCAGCCGCTCAGCATGAGCACTGCCGCAATGACCAGGACCCAGAAGACCCACGAACCCCCGCCCTTGCTCGGGCAGTTGCAGCCCCAGCGTTCCCGCATGTAGCACGCCTGGTGGTGCTGACCCTTCACGCTCTCCCCTTCGTCGGGCACCGACTCACGTGAGTCGGTGGTTTACCAGTGGGCAACGCGCTCTTCGGTGCGAAGGGTGGCCGTACGAAGCGGGGAACGGTCCGGCGCTTCAATGGCCTTCGCTGCGTCTATGAGCCATGCGGCAAGGTTGCGCGCCTCAACCGGGGTGAGCTTGGCGCGGTCGCCCGGTACGGCAACGCTGAGGGTTCCGCGCTCCTTGTCGTTGTGCCATGCGATGACTCGCCCACCGTTGCGGGCGGCAAGGGTGGCCTTCGTCTCTCGGGTCACGTTCAGCACTGCATTTCTCCTTCGCTCAGGGGTTGAGTTCTTCAAGTTCCTGCATGAGCCAAAAAGCGTCATCGGAACTCATTTCGATGGTGGCGACGGTGCGCCCGGATGCGTCCCGGACGTGAACGTCAAAGGTGATTCCCACTCGGGTGACTTCAACGGTTCCGCCGTCGGCAGTAGAGAGCTTCACGGCTATTCCCTTTCGACTACGCGGCGGCAATCCAGAGTTCCGCAAAACGGTCTTTGGCTTTGCTGCGGACGATGCGGACTTGATGGAGTGGTATTCCGTGGTCGCGTGAGAGTTCGTCGTCTCGTTCGGTGCCGTAGAAGTCCACGGGGATGATGCCGGTAAGCGCCATGAGAACTACTCGCTGTTGCTCCCCCATGCGCTTGAGGGTGCGGCGCACTTTCAGGCCGGTCTCTTTTCGGCGCGCTTTTTCGTAGTCGCTGGGCTCCAAGAGTTCGACCGGAACGCCAGCGTCAGCGGCAAGGGTGTCGGCCAATGTGACCGACTCCCCCGTTTCACTCTCTCCAAGGGGTGCGTCCAGATACTCAAGGCCCTGGTAACTCAGCCGTGCCGCGTACGCCGTTTCAGCGCTGAGCCTTCGGTCCCCCATGGCTTCCTTGGTGGTGGCCAGCCACTCAGCCTCATAGACGTCACCACCGGCCAGCGAGAGCGCCCGTTCAAAGGCGGCAGCAACGGAGCGGGAAACGCCGTGCCTGGTCTCTTCCTTGCGTGCGTCGCTCATGGCTCCCTTGAGCGTGCGGTCAATGAAGGTGAAGAACTCCGCCACGGTGCGGCCGTTGAAGCGGCTCAGCCCCTCCCAGACGGCTATACGGCCAATCTGGGCTAGGTCTTCGGTAAGAGTGTGGTCCGTGCGACCGGCACCGGTCGCGTACTTCCATGCCAGTTGGTTGACCCGCTCTTCCGTGGCGTTCACCACGGCCGTCACGGCGTCAAGGTCATTCGCCTTAGCGGCGGCAATCTGGTCTTCGGTGAGGTCTATCAAGGAGTGCTCCGCGTGTTCCTGGGCCGGTTGCACTCCCGTGGGGAGCGCAAGGGTTGCCCGGAACAGGGCGAAGCGCGCTAGACCGTTTGGTGAGTCAGATCACCGATGCGTCTGGACATGCGGGGGCATGGCTAGGCCCCGTCCGGGACGCTCCGAACGGGGCTTGCGCATTGCCTTCGTCGTTGCGTGGCGTTGAACTTAGGCAGCGATGCGGACACCAACAACGGACTTGATGAGAGGTAAGACCGCTGGTCTTTTGGTTGGTTGTAGAAGGTTCCGAAGGCGAGACGGACACTCAGCCAACGGGATGAGCGAGCGCAATTCCTTTCATCCCTGAGAAGGACTAGATGACGGACAGGTAACGGGCACCGACTCACGTGAGTCGGTGCTCAGAAGTCGGCCCCGTACAGCGACCCCCAGGAACGGCCGCCAATCTCCGCTTCGGCCACGATCGGCACGCCAAACAGGTCGAACGTCATTGCCCGCTCAAACTCCCGCGCATAGTCGGCCGCTTCGCGCGCCGGTACTGACGCGAGGATTTCGTCATGAATCGGCAAGCACATGGCATCGAGAAGACCGGCACTCTCGGCGTTCAAGAGCGCCTGCCCCAGCAAGTCCCTTGCCGCTGACTGGCATTGGTAGTTCACGACGGCATAGGCCCGGTCCCTGTCGAGTGGCATACGCCGACCGGTTGCCGACACGGTGACCATGCCGGTTGCCCGCGCCTCACGCTGCCAGCGGGCCGACGCGCGGCGAATCTCCGGGAAGGTGCGGTCATAGGCCGTGACCGCTCGCCTGATCTCTTCCTCAGTGGCACCGGTCTGCCTGGCCAGCGTGGAAATGCCGCCCCCGTAGACCTTTCCGAATCCCGCACCTTTGAAGAGCTTGCGGTCTTTCTCGGTGGCTCCTTCGCCCTTGATGAGCTGAGCCGTGAACATGTGAATGTCGAAATCCGAACCGCCCGACTGAAAGCCGTCTTTCATCCGGCGCACGTCGGCCAATGCGGCGAGCACTCGCATTTCAACGGCCTGAAAGTCGGTGCTCACCATGACGTGGCCTTCGTCGGCGAGAAGGCAACGCCGGATCATCTGATCCGAAGACGGCAGTGTTTGAAGTGCCGGGCGCGTGACACTCATTCGTCCCGTGCGTGCGGCTAGTGAATTCACAAAGGGGTGCACCCTGCCGGATGAGTCCACCGTTTCTAGGAACGTCTCCGCATACGCTGAGCGCCATTTGCCCGCGCGCTTGCTTTTCAAGATTGCTTCGGCCAGCGGGTTAGGGGTCCGGATTCCTAGCCGCTTCCATTGCAAGTCCATGTCGGCAAGCGCGAGCAATACGGCTTTGTCCACCTTGACGGCCCCGCCTGCCGTTCGTTCCGTCAGTGTTTCCCCCATACCGGTGAGCGCTTCCGCAATCTGCTTGTTGGAGTTGACCGACTCGACCCCGTACCGCGCGGCAATACCGGCGTTCTCTGTTGCATCCGTGCCGAGAGCGGCATCAAGTTCGTGCGTGAACGGCACGTCAAGAATGAGCCCCCGGCGCTGCATGTGCGCACAGATGCGGGATATCTCGTGTTCGTAGTCCACCAGCCGGGACCGGACCCCCAGCCGCTCAAGCTCAGCGGAAAGGTACGGCTCAAGCCGGGCCGTGAACACCACGTCAAGACCGGCGTACAAGTTGTAGGTGGGGTGGTCCAGCGGAATGCGGGCAAAGCCGTTTGCCTTCGTGAGCCCCAGCGACCGGAAGACGGCCGTGAGGTCCCCTTGAGTGTCCGGGGCCGACCGGTCCACGTAGTACGCCGACAGGGGCTTGAGGGCCGTTCCAATGCCCCCTTCCTGGGGTTGCCGGGGGTCCACAAGGGCAGCCATCACGCGCGTGTCTCGGGTGCGCGGCGCTAGGTCTTCCAGCGCGATGCCCGCGTGCCGGTCCAACACCAGCCAGTCAAAGGCAGCGTTGTGAATCAGGAACCGGTGAGCCTTGCGTAGCACCTGGGCGGCAGCGCGCCGGAAGTGGCCCCCGCGTTCCCAGTGAATGACCCACGCTTCGTCAGCGTCACCGAACTGGACGGTGCGCAAGCGGTAGCCGTCACTGAACACGTCAAGCCCGCTGGTTTCCGTGTCCAGTGCGATCGGTCCACGCTGATTCGCGCGCTGAGCCCAGAGGGTGAATTCATCTAGCTCTTCGGCCGTCTCGGGAACGTGGACGTTCACCACGTCACCGGCTACCGGGTGTCGATAGGTCAGCATGTGCGCGCCCCCTCAAAGCACGACGGACCACCGACTCACGTGAGCCGGTGGTCCGTTTGGGTGTGGGTTAGTTGCTGAAAATGCCGGGGCCGTCCGGGGCGGATTCCGCCAGTCGGATGCCAGCGAGAGCCACACCCGCTCGCTTGATCACGCGGGTTACCCCTCGCTCCTCAAGTGCGCCGTAGAAGGTGCGCCGGGTCCACCTTTCCTTTTGCGGCAGGTTCTCCGCTTCGCACCAATCCAAGTAGGCATTGAATGCGTCGTTGCCGTTCATGACGCTGGATTCGTCGCACGCCTCAAGAACGCCGGGGAAGAATCCGGCGAGCGCGTCACTGGTCTTGCGGTATTCGTTGCTGGCCCTGGTGATGATGTCGGGGTCTTGCAGTCCGCCCCGGTACCACTCGACGGCCCCGCGAACCGCCCATGCGGCAATGCCTTCGGCTTCCTTCATGAGCTTGGCGTCAAGGCCGTAATCCCGCTCATGCGGTGCGAACCAGCGCGTGAAAGGCAAGAGCTTAACCCGTCGCCAAAGCCCCTCATCCTGACCTTTGAACTTTGGCCGGTGGTTGGTCGCGAGGATCAGAAGGAACGTCGGCTTGAACGTGAAGAACTCTTGCCGCAGGAACCTTGCGGCCACTTCGTCCTTGCCCGTCACGCGCTTGAGCACGCTTTCCGACATGGGCTTGCCGGACTCACCCTCAGACGCCATGACCAGACGCGAACCCCTCAGCGCCGCAAGGTCGTTGGGGATGCCCCCGGACGGCTTCTCTTCGAACGTCGCAAAGGGAGTGGTCCGGCTGATAGCCCGGAAGACGGCCGTTAGAGTGTCCGTCGCCACGCTCTTGCCGTTGGCCCCTTTCCCCCACGCGACACAGAAGCACTGTTCGGCGTTGCTGCCGGTGATTCCGTAGCCAATGAGCCGCTGAAAGTACCCGGGCAATTCCGGGTCGGTGGGGAAGATTTCCGCGATGAACTGTTCCCAGCGCGGGCACTCGGCATCCGGCCGGTAATTCAGGTCAAGCCGGTACGTAAGCATGTCGCACTTGTCGTGCGGGCGGAGTTCCCCGGTGCGCAGATTCACCGTGCCGTTCTTGAAGCTCAACAGGTCCGGCCGGTTGTCGAATTCGGCAGCGTCCACGTGCACAGTCGGCACGCTGCGCAGTTCCGTCATGAGAGCGTCAATGCGCGTGGTCATGGTGAATCCGCGCGCCTTCTGAGTCTCGCCAGCGAGAACGAGAGCGGCCCCCATGCGGTGGATTTCCTGGCGTACGCGGACTTCTGAGCGCTCCCAGGTTCGGCCGTTCCACACGTAGAAGCCAAGCCCCGGCGCGTAGCGAATGCAGCCGTCCGACCACGCCACCAGTGCGTGAGCATTCATGGCGTCGCTCTCGCCGTACCGGTTGATGAGCCCAGCGAGGATGCGCGCCGCTTCCGTGCCTTCGTCGCGGGTCACCACGTCCGTGCCGGTTCGGTCGGTGAGTTCGGCGGAGACGGCTTCCGCCTTGTCGTCATCCGAACTCAGCACCAGCCGGGCCGACTTGACCGCGCGGTGAAGCGCGAAGGGGAATCCGTGTGCGTCGCGCTCGCGCCAGTCGGTGAGGTCATCCCCGGTGTTGGGAACGGGGAGCGCGTACACCTCAATGCCGAAGGGCTTGAGTCCAGCGGCAAGCGCCCGGTTGAAACGCTGCCCGGCATCGTCGTTGTCACCGGCAGCGATTACCTGAGTCCCCCTGAGTCCTTCGGCAAGTTCCGCCAGTAGCTCAGGACTTCCGGCGAGAGCGGCCCCCCGAATGACCACGGCGTCATACCCCACGGCAACGGCTGTAAGGCCGTCTCCGGGCCCCTCAGACACGATGGTGACCCCGTAGCCACCCTGGCCCCTCAGAACCCCGTACGGGGCCCACCGTGCCCCCTCAGGGTTGCGCAGCGACACCCACCGGCCCGGACACCCCCCGCTCAGGTCCCGCCCCTGTAGACCACGGGCCACGCCGTTGAAGTCGAGAAGGGGAACGGTCAGCCGGGGAAACCGGGTGAACGCCCGTGCCCGGTAGGGGAAGTTGGGCACGCCGAACCCATCGTCGGCACCAAGCCTCAGTTCGGCGGCAAGTTCCTGGTCCACCCCAAACCGCTGAGCCGCGTAGGCAAGCGCCTGAGCCCCCACCTGAGAAGCAGGGTCATGCAGCCACTCAGCCGACCGGTCAACGTAGGCAGCGAGCGCGGCCGTTGGTCCGGGCCCTACCAGCGTCGGGCGCTTGCTGGAAACCGTCGCACCGGGGCCGGTGGCGTCGAACAGGTCTGACCACGTGAGCCGAACGGCGTTGATCACATCCTGAGTTGGGCACCCTGCCCGGCACGTAATGCGGACCTTGTTGTTGTCCCCGCGCCATATCCGCAGCGACGGGCGAGAGTCCTTGTGTGCCGGGCAGAGAGCCAGATAGCCCCCGTCATTCTGCTCGGTCGCGTCTGCGAACCGGGCGAGTATCTGAGCGAACTTCATTCCTTGACCACCCCTTCGTTTACTCGCCCTTGAGCGCGAAGGTTGCCTAGGTCGGTCCGCTACTCTGTGTCGATTCCGCAGGGCCCGGCATGTCCGTTTTCACCCCGAACACCCTGTGCCGGCCTTCCCGCGGTTCTCACTGAATGTGACGGAGTTTCCGCACGTCCTCTAGCAGACTCCCGAACGGCTCAAGCTCCGTGGTCATGTACCACCGGCCCGTATTCAGCCCCCGGAGCGAAGCTGTGAATCCGTAGCGTTCTGCAAACTCCCGTGAGTCCATGCCCAGTGCGAGCCGCACGCGCGTCCACGTGCGGACGCTGAAATGCACCTTGCCACGCCGGACGTTCAACCGGGGCACCTTGACCACGGCAACCCCGTACGGGAATCCCGCGTGTACCGCCTCAACTTCCGCTTGACGTACGAAGGTTGGCACGCTGGGGCGCTTGACGTTCTTGCACTCAAGTACGAAGGGGACCGCGTGCACGTCGCCTACGTCGGCGGCACCCTCTTGGGCCGGTCGGCGCACGTTGTGAGCGTCGAACGGGTCAAGGAACTTCCCGTATTCATCGACTAGCCCAAGCTCAGCGTTCAGGTAGTTGCGTACGTCCGATTCCCACTGAGTCCCCTTGGCCTTGTTCGGGTTAGCCACGTCGGCACCACCGAACGTCAGCACCACGGTTGACCGCAGCAAGGCAGGCGCTCAAGTACCGCCCCCAGTCGTCCCGTTGGGGCGCTTGAGGGCTCAGCCACACCGTGTCACCCTCCCCCATGAGCCGAAGGTCCCCCAGCGCCGGGCCAGCGTCGGCCGTAATCCTGCTCTCCATTCCTCCCCTTCCCACCGACTCACGTGAGTCGGTGCCGACACGCGAAAGGGCCGGACAGTGCCCGCGTAGGGAACCGTCCGGCCCTTGTGGTCCGTCGTCAGTCGTCTTCGTGTCCGCCGTTGGCCATGATCAGCCGCGCGTGTTCCGCGCTGATCCACTCGGCGCGCATGGTCCGGCGCTTCGCAAAGCCGCTCTCTGTGCCGGTCGGCTGCACCTTGAGCATGGGCCGTAGCCTGCCGTCCACCAGAACGGCCGTGACGCGCTCAATGATTGCGTCGGACACGCGCACGCGATTCCCCTGCCGGGCCGCGTAGTTGATGAGATCACCGGGGTATAGCTCTTCCCCGGCGTAATCCGTGACCACGCCGCGCTTACCCAATGTCGTACCCCTCGTCATCATGCACGCCGAAGCGCCTTCGCCTTTCGTGAATTACCGCCTTACGCGCATCGGGCGGGAATTCCCAAAGGGGCGACCGAACGGTTTCATCAGCCACCCCCTTGAGTTCCTGAGCCCAGTTGCGCGCGCCGCCCTGGTCGAGCTTCACCATGGGCTTTACCGCTCATCCGCAATGGCGTCGTTGTAGCTCTTGAGCACCTTGATTACGGGCTTGTAGTAGCTGACGTTCCGGCCCTTGTTCTTGCCCTTCTTGATGGTGTACTCCACAAGCTCAAGGGTGAGTTCGGCCAGCGCCGGGCCGTCAACGGCGGAAAGGTCGTTCTCATACTCGTGAAGAACGCTCGCCATAACCCAACTGCCGGACTGGAACTTGAACTTGCCAAGCTCCGGGTCATCCGCCAGCCGGAACGTGATGGTGATGGACGGGGCCGGTCCCATGAAGTCCTTCGCTGCCGCCTTTCGCTCAGCGAAGAGTTCCGGGCAGTGGCACGGCTTGCCCTTCCGCTCATCCGGAGAGAGAAAGACCGTACCGTCACAGTGGTGAACCAGCTTGTTGCGGTTCCACAGCTTCATATCCGCGTAAATCGCGTCCGGGCCGTCAAGGACGACCGGCACCGTCTCACGATCGGTGAACACGTCAATGAAGTTCTCACCGGTCGAATCGGTCTCGATCGGCTCACCTCCGAAGAGCTGAGCGACCGCCTTCGCAACCTCCGGGTCTCCGGTAGTGATGCGCCACTCCGAAAGCGCCTCAGGAACGTCGTCCACCTGCCGCCCGGAGTGGAAACGGCCCACGGTGTCATCACTGAACGTCTGCTTGGGCTTGGGCTTGGCGTCCGGGTCGGTCTCGAAAATGGTCAGTAGCGACATGCGCGTTTGCTCCTCTTTACTGCGGGATGAAAGAGGGGCGAACGCAAGGGACCGCCAGTCACCGACTCACGTGAGTCGGTGGGGTCAACCTTGTGTCCGCCCCTTCTGTTTGGCCTAGAGCGCGGGGGTTGCCGGGGCTACTTCGCCCGGCGCTGAGTGCCTGTCACGAGACCCGTGGCACTCTTGGCAATCGCGCGACCAATGACCGTCTTGGAAACCTCGCGGTCCCAGTTGAAGACGCGTCGAAGCGCCAGGAAGAACGAGAACACTTCGGCGTCAATCCGTACCGGCTTGAAAGCCCAGAGTTCCGGGGTTATGTGCAGTACGGCCGCACCGTCGAATTCCGGCATGGGCTCACTCATTCCGTCCGGCGCAATGATCCGGTCGGCATTGGCGTAGGCGCTCATCTGTAGCGCCACGTCCGGGTATGTGTCCTTGCTGGTCTTCCAGTCGGCCATGAGTAGATGCGGAGTGCCGGACCGGTCGGGAGTCGGCTTGCCGTCGTCGTCCAGCCATACGCGGAGTACGGCATCAAAGCTTCCGGCGTAGTTGTGCGCGTCGCTCCATGCCACGTCTTCGGCGCGCACTAGCTCAGGGTTCACCGCAGCGAGGAACGCCGCGAAGTTGACGCGGTACGGCTCAAGGTCCGGGTGGACCCTGCCCACGTACTCACCCCGGGCCATGCGCTCAAACAGGTCGTGCGCGTCACTGCCCACGTCGGCACGAATCTTTGTGTACCGGCGCGCTGCCCCCTTGAGGTAGTCAATCGCCCCCTGTCGGTCGCGCTCTGCCATCTGCGCCACGAACGGCAGGGAGTCAACGGCGAGTTCGGCCGTCATGCGCGCGTACCAGAAGTTCAGGAACGGCTTCGGAAGCATGGACACCACGGACGTGACGCCGGGTGCCTTGATCTCCGGTCGTTCCGGGTGAATGTAGAAGCGGCTGCCGCCGCGCTGAATCGTGCGTACGCGCCCCACGGGCGTGCCCCCTTCGGGTAGGTGTTCTGTCACCTACGGGGGAGCGTGAGGGTTGCCGGGCCCCTGAGAGCCCCTGTGCGGCCGTCTGCGGGCACAAGAAGGCCCCGCCCGACCACTGGGGCCAGACGGGGCTAGAAGGCGCTCAGACGGGCGCTCAGGGCTTGTTGAAGTCGTTTAGCCGGAGAGCGCGCACGTTCCGGACGGTTTCTTTCAGTTCGTCCATGCGGCCATTCAGGATTCCTAGAATCGCCTCCTTGGCTGCCGTAAGGGTGGCGTGCGCATAGTCATAGTCTTCGTCGCCCGGCAGTACCGCCCGGATCTCCGGGGGCTTGCTCTCGGCATCCACATAGAAGCGACGCAAGCGGCGTTCAATGGCGTTCACGGCTTCCCTCCTTGGCACCGACTCACGTGAGTCGGTGGTCCGACGGGGGAAGCCCCCGGATCTTGCTTGAGAATCCGGGGGCTTCCTTGTTGTGCGGCTGGCCGGTTGGGTGGTTACGCCTTGAGTTCCTTACGGAGCGCGGAGAGAAGGACCGTCAGTTCGTCCAACGCCTCTTCCTGTTCTGCTGCGTCCTCAATGGCCTTGATCTCCTTCACCTGCTTCTTGAAAGAGTTGGTCATGCGCTTGACGAAGGCGGCGCGCATTTCCTTGGGGGTCTTCTCCTCCGTGCCCCCCTCGCTCAGCGCTTCGGCGGCCTCCTCCTCGGAGAGTTCACCGGCCTTGACCGCATCCTCAACCTTCTTCTTCTCAAGGGCCTTGCGTTCCCGGTCCGCCTTGGCGATTTCAGCGCGGGTGCGCAGTTCGTACCCGTGGAACTCCGCCACGGCCTCAGACGGCTTCTTGTCCGGGTGCGCCTCAAGGGCGTAGGCGTACTTCTTCGCCTCTTCCGGCGAGTTGTCCAGCGACCGAAGGTAGAGCGCGCGCACGTCCTTGATGGCATTGCGGTAGCTCTTCTTGATGCTGTCCACTTCCGCGCGGATAGCGTCGGCCGCTTCGTCTTCACCCTCTTCGGGCAGACCCTCAAGCAGGCCGTCAAAGACCTTCGTGGTGTTCTTCTTCGCCGCGTCCGTCTCGGCGTTCAGGTCCGGGTGACCGTTCTTGTTGAGAATCTGAGTGCGGATATCAAGGATGATTTCGGCGATCTGGTGGCCACCCTTGAACTTGCTGACCGCAAGCGTCTTGACCTGCTCCTGCCCCTTCTTGACAAGGTCCTGAATGACCGTGTCCTTAAGGGTCGCCTCAAGGGTGGTTTCCTTGCTGACCGCAACTTCCTTGCTGGCAGGCTTGTCGGCCTTCTCCTTGTCGGCCTTCGCCTTCGTGGCGTCCTTTTCGGCCTTCTCCGCCTCAGCGCGGAGCTTGGCCTTAATGGCAGCGGCACCCGTTCCGGTAATGGACGGAATGGCCTTGCCGATGCTCTCCATCAGTTCCTTGGCAGAGTCATCCTTACCTTCGGCAATGAGCGAAGGCAGGCGCTCAATGTCGGCCCGGATCTCTTCGGCCTTCTTCTCCTGCGCCGCCTTGTCCATCGTCTTCGCTGCCATGGCGTCCTTCTCCGTCTTCTCTTCGGTGGTGCCGGTCACAGGCTTTGCGACACGGCGGGTAACGGTCTTGTTCAGGCCCGGAATGGAAATCTGCTCTTCGACGATTTCAACCGGGCCAGTCGGGACAACCTTGCTGCACCGTGCGCACAGTTCAAGGTCCGGCTTCTGCTCATGCGCCTGCCCCCACGAACGAACAGGGCTCTTCGGAACCAGCGGGCAGTAAGGAACGTTCTCGCCGTTCTGCTGCCGGATGGCGTGCGGCGTTCCGCTACCAGGAAGGGAGCCAATCAGCACATCGCCGCGAACCTCACTGAGCTTGAGCTTTCCAGCCACACGGGCCCCCTCGTTCTTCGTCGTCTCAGCTTCGGCGGCAATCTGCGCCTCAGCGGCCTTTTCGCACGTCTTGCACAGCTTGCGCCCACCCTTGCGGGCAGCCTCAAGGGCTTCGGCCAGCGTGGCGTACGAAGCACCCTCAGCGAAGCGGTACCGGGTGAGCGAGCCGCAAGCGTTTTCGGCGTAGTAGGAAACGTGGTCGCCCATGTCCTTGCCGCCGCCGGTGGTCCGGACAGTGAGCCCATCAATGTGGTTGGTGGTGCGGTTGAACTTGATGGTGTAGCCGCTCACTGTCCGACCCTCCCCCTTGGCTCCGCCCCTTGCGGTGCCTTGCGGGGCCAACAATGGCACACGCGCGCACGCGCACGCAAGGCACCGACTCACGTGAGTCGGTGGTCCGGAACACAAAAAGCCCCCTACCTGCGAAAACGCAGATAGGGGGTTCTTTGTTCGGGTGCCGCTCAGTCAGATAAGCGCGTCAGCAAGGGAGTTGAGTTCAGCGACCGTGCCAACGTTGGCAATGGTCACGTCGGCCGGATAGTCGTCTAGGGCCGTCTCGCTCTCATGGTCGGGGGTCATGCCGCCCACTCCGGGCCGCGTGATCCTGACCAGCCGGAAGCCGCGTGCCTTGAGGGCTTCCGCCTCGTTCGGGTATCGGCAGTCAGTGACCACCACGGGGAGGTTCCACGTGTCGGCTACGGCCACCTTGTCCAGCGCGAGACTGAGCCAGTGCCCGGCGTCATGTTCGCGTACCGCCTGCCCGCCACGCTGTAGCGTGCGCCGCACTTCGGGGAACCGCTCCTTGGCTCGTTCCCATCCGTAGCGCTGCACAACGGCGCTCAGCCTTGTCGGCAGGGGCCCGTACCCGGACGGCTCATAGGCAACGATCGGGTCGAGACTCAGGCACATGTCCTTGAGGGGGTCAGCGAAAGCCACGCGGGTATACGCGTGTCGGCTGACCAGCCGTGCGGCAAGGGTGTCCTTGCCGGACCGTGCGCGCCCGAGTAGGGCAATGTGCGGGTATCCCATGGGGCTTGCCTCCCGTGGCTAGGGGTTCTTCCCCAACCACGGGAGCGCCGGGGTTGCCTGCCTTACGGCTTGCGGTGCCGGGCGACGATTCCGGCAGTCTCAAGCGCGTCGATGGTCTTGCCGTTCTCTACGCGCTGCACTGCCTCACCGGTACCGAGAACGGCCGCAGCGACACCCAGAATGAGTGCGGACGGCAGCGACGGCACGTAGTGCGCGACCAGTGCGAGAACGGCCACCAGGACCGCGTACAGGCGGGTTGCGTGCTCCTTGGCGAAGGTCATGCGTGTCTCTCCTTGTTCGTTACGTTGCGTAAAAAAGGGCCCGGGGCCGGCATCCGGCTAACCCGGGCAGAATCGGACATAGGGACTTCCGCGGTTCTAACCCAGCGTGATCACACGTGGGGCACCTTGAGCGCGTCCCACTGCTTCCTTCCGGGCCAGCCGTCGCAGTAGACAGGCGCGTCCCCTAGCTTGCGCTGCCACTTGCGGAAGCTCTCGCGGTCGGCATTCGTCCACTGGGGGCCGGGACCGGACCGGTAGGCGGAACACCCCTCAGCCACCAGCCGCTTTCCCATGGCCGTGACGATGGCACTACGGGGGTTCTTCTTGAACCAGTCGGCACCGGGGAAAGGCTGGTACTTCGGCTTGGGCTTGCTGGTGGTGAGCCGCTGACCCGGACGGATGATGTACGGGGCCTTGATGCCGTTCAGGCTGGCAAGGTTCTGCCAGCGGATACCCAGCTTGGCCCCGATTCCGGAAAGGGTGTCGCCGGATGCCACGGTGTACGTGTTGCCAGCGGAGCCGCTACCGGCACCGGCAAGCGCCTTCGCGCGCTTCACAATCTCCGGAAGCTGGGCAATGACCTTGCTGCCGGGGCAGTTGGGGTGTCCGCCCCACGCACTACCGCCCATGCCGTGATAGCCAAGCCCCCGCCCCGTGGTACTGACAGTGAGCGAGAGCGGCACCCCGTAGACCTTGTGGGCCCACGCGAGCACTTCGGCGCATCGATCAAGCTGCGCGGACGTGAGGGAGTCGCCCCCGCGCCCCTCGTTCTCAATGCTCAGCCAATCCGTATTTCCGCCTGCCTGAGCCCATGCGCGGTCAGCCGTGTCAACCCACTGGTACAGGTCACCGTTCCGGCCGGTCCCGAAGTGACTGGACGCCCGCGCCGCACTGTTGCGGAACCAGGAATCCGTACCGGCAAGGGTGCCATCCATGATGTGAATGACCACGCCGCGAACGGACTTCTGGCCGCCCTTGGTGTAGTTGCGCGGAATGGGTCGCCACTTCGCGCCGCTGAATCGTGCCATGCGTATTTCCTCCCACGAGAAAGCCCCGCCCGGCGTTCCGGGTCGGGGCAGGGTCACCGACTCACGTGAGTCGGTGGTCAAACCATGGCAAGCGCCATGATCGCGGGGTCCAAGCCGACTTCCCCCGTGGACTGGTTCACGGTGGTCGGTAGTGAGGACTGACCGCTTGCAATGCACCAATGACGCTGAAAGGCGCTGCCGAGGAAGAAGTTTCCGGGGTTACTCGGAGACTCGTTCTGAATGTGCATGTAATAGAAATCGGTTGATGATCCGGCAGAGACCAGGAATGCCGCCCAGTACCGGCCGGGGGAAAGGGTCGCGGTTCCCGTCAGCGGAATGGGCACCGCGCCAATGTGGTTGTTTTTCGCCCCCGGTGCTGTGCCGGTGATCTGTCCGGCAGCCGGAAGGCTGGACACCTGCCCGGATGTGGCGACGCGCGTTCCGGCCTCGCTGTAGATGCCCGCATAGAACCGGGCACCCGGAATGAGGGAAGAGCCGCCCCAGCCACGGGCGAAGATGACCACCCGATTCACTTGCGTGGATTCCGTGATGTTGATTCCGCTCAGGTAGACACGACCGACCACGGCAGCCTTCGCGGTCGGATTCGCTACGGCGGCAGGGTCCACGGACCACGCCTCAAACCCGAGAGCTTGGGGGGTCCATGCGTTCTTCGCTCCGCCAGTGACGGCCGGAATCTGAGCCGTCGGCACCTTCCCGGAACCATCCAGTGAGGCAACGCCGTTGACTGCACCGCGAGCACTCGCGGCAAGCGCGGATACGTCGGCGGCAGCGAGCGTCACCGAAGGTCCGGCCTTGCCGTTGACGGCCGTCACAAGCCCCGTGGGTAGCTGAGCGGCTGGAACCTTGGCCGAACCGTCCAGCGTGGCCACACCGCCCGCTGAGCCCTTCTCGACGGCAGGAACTGCCCCTACGTCGGCAGCGTCTAGCACGACTTCCGGGCCTAGGTCACCGTTCACGCTGTTGACTGATCCCGTACCGGGGTCGCCCTTCGGACCCTGGGGGCCTTCGGGACCTTCGGGGCCGGGCGGACCCTGGGGACCCTCCGGGCCCGGAACGGTGCTGTCTGCCCCGGTGTCGCCCTTCGGGCCCTGAGCGCCGGTCGCTCCGGTGTCCCCCTTGGGTCCCTTGAGGTTCATCACGGGGCTACCCCAGCCGGACGCACCGCGCTGCCATACGTCGCCCGTGTCGGCCCTTAGAAGGAAGTCGCCAACCTTCGTGTCGGTGCTGGGGGTTGATGTGGTATTGACGTACCACGCGGCCCCGCGTATCGCGTCGCCAACCTTGCCCCATGAGCCTGCCGCGCGGGTCCACATTGTGACCGTGGTGGACGTGACCCCCAGGAACGCCCCCGTTTCGTACTGAGCGTAGAAGTCTCCGTCACGCCCCAGCGCGGACGTAGGGGCGGCACTGCCGGTGAATATCTGCGATCCGGCGACCGGCACATAGTTGGGTGTGGTCGGGTCGGTCGGCGCAATGTCGGCTAGGTCAACGTCCGGCGTTTCCTTGGGCAGTAGCGCACTGAATGTGCGTCCGCCGATTACGCCGGAAAGGTTCTCCTTGACGACGTAGGCCCAACCGGTCGGCTGCATGTTGGGGGCATTGGTCGCCGGTAGCGTCACCTGAAAGCGCCCGTTCTCGTCCAGCGTGGATACGACGGGACCGGCAACGAATACATCGGAGTCTGCGAAGACCAGCATGGACGGAGCGGAGAAGGTGACCGTTCCGGCCAGTGGTCGGCCGTCCGGCCCCAGGTAGGTGCCGTGAACGGTGACGGTAGGAATCTCGGCAGGCAGCGCGAGCGGCAAGGCATCCCCCTTGAGCATGAGAAAGACCACCGACTCACGTGAGTCGGTGGCCGGTTGGTGGTCAGGTCAGCGGTTCAGTAGCTCCGCAATCTGAGCGCGCAACTCTGCGTTCTCGCTCCGCAGTGCGCGCACTTCGGCGTGAAGTGCGGCTAGCTCTTGCGACTGCCGCTCAACCTTGCTTCGGTACGCTTCCGCCTCTTCCTTCCATGACGCTTCCATGCCGGTGCGGAGCTTCCGCAGCGAGACGGCCAGGAATATGAGAAGGGGGACGACGATTTCCGCCGTTCCGTAGAGTCGGGCAAAGTCCATCGGTCACCCCCTAAACGCCGAAGTACGGTTCCGTGATATCGGGCTCACGCCCCCACTGGGCACCACTCCCCTTGATCCATGCCCAGCCGTTCTCATTGGCTTCGGGGATTCGGGATTTCGGCAGTCCCACGCAGTAGTGCATGGGGGAAATACTGTATGCGCCGTAGCGCGTGTTCTCACTGACCAGTTCCGGAATGGTGATCCAGCCTGCCCCGACATTGGGGCGGGACTTTGGCAGGACCATGGTTTCGTAGTTGGTGTTGTTGGGCATTTCCAGGGGCCCACCGGTTCCCGGAGCGCTCTTGTTGGTCGGCTTAAAGAAGGTGAATACGTCCACCGTGCCGGGGGTGTAGTTCTCCGGACCGGTCTTGTATCGGTGCTGTAGCTCAATGGTGTAAATCGTGGTGTCGTCCGCATAGTCCCAGCCGTACGGGATGCCGTGCACCCAGCGCATGACCACAACTCCCACGGTGCGGTTCGCCAGACCGGTGAGGTTCAGAACGGCGGACGCGCTGACGATTTCCCGTTCAGCCTTGCCGGTGTGCCGGAAGGTGGCTAGGCGTACTTCCGCTTCGCGCTTGCCAGGGGTAAGGAAGTCGGTAATGAACTTGCATTCCACCCGATCGAATGCGAGCCCGGTTGCGTTGGCGATACTCACGGACGACCAGATGTTCCCGCCTACCGCCGGTCGCCCCTGAGCGGCCCACTCGACGGCCGGATACCGGTCAAACTGTGTGGTCGGCTCAGGGGCCCGCTCAATGGCCGTCATGCGGCGCTTGAGTTCGGCTATCTCATTCACGAGGGACGGGGGTACGGCATTAGCTTGGGTTGGCATTGCTCCACAGTTCCTTACTCGCTAGAGCGAGCTTGATGCTTTCGCTTCCGTTCACGTCCACCGTGGTTGCGCATTCGGTCACAACGAATTCGTCAAAGAGCGCGACGTATCCGGCGTCAACGTCGATGGCCGTCACGTCGCCCGGCACGAAATCAAGAGGGCCGAACTGCCCGGGGTAGAGCGTCAGTTCCGGAATAGCGACGGGCACCGCCCCGGCGTTGATGGTGGCTTGTGCTTTGTCTATGAGCGTCTGTGTTTCCTTCACGTCGGTGTATGAGCCGACCATGACGCGCTCAGGCATCCGGGCGGCAAGTGAGGGGTTCTCGAAGATGCCGACCAGCTTTTCCCCGTTGCCCTTGTCCGCGCCGGTCGCGTAGGCCACCGTGCAAAGGGCCGTACTGTCGTAGCTGACGCCGGTCACGTTGCAGTTCACGCGGTGCGTCAGCACGTGGGATGCCGTCACGCCGGAACGGTCCTTCATGACGAAGCGGTGCCCCACCTTCTTACCGGCCGTCACCCAGTACGGCACGTAGCGGAAGTTGAAACCGCCGATGTTGTCGGCCAGTTCCTCAATCGCTTCGGCGGCATTCTTGAGTTCGTACCGGGTCCACACCGTTGTTCGCTTGTGGCCGGTACTGGTTATCAGGCTGGTGTCTGTGCCAATGCCGTTGTCGGCGTTGAAGTAGGCGAACCACGCCTTGATGATGTCCGCCTGTTCCAGACTTCTCGCCGTCCAGCCGTTGACGAAGTGCCGCCCCTGGTAGTGGGAGTGATAGCCGGATGCGCTGAGCACGAGTGTTCCGGCCGCAATGTCGGCAGCGAGAGCCCAGAGAATCCCTGCCCATACCGGCGTACCGTCCCGCAGGATGGCAAGCCCGCTTACGCCGGGCGCGAGTGATTCGGGGTCGGCTTCCGGAGCGAAGAGCGGGATTCCCACTGTGGCCGTGCCGGAAGCGTTCAGGGAGTGTGTGAACTGAATTCCGGTGACGGGTAGCTCAGCCACTACGTCACCGGTCTTTAGGTCCGTCTGGACGACGGAGTATGCAGCGCCGGTCATCACACCCACCTGTTCCGCCAGTTGAACTCAGCCACCGTCGCTCGCGTTGTTGCTTCACTGGTAAGGGCTAGCCGGTGGTCGCCAAAGCCGTATTCGGGCCACGTAGAGCCCGGAGTGATCCGGTCCTCAAAGTGGTTGCCCGCGTCGCTCACGACCGTTTGCGCGGCACTGTCGATGGTGACGTTGCCTCCGTAGGTGAGCCCGAAATAGGTCCCGGTCACTTCGTCCGTCAGCACAATGTTCTTGGCGTTGTCCAGCGTGATCACGGGAAGTGCGGGCACGGAACCCACCTGCCGAAACCTGAGCTTGGGGTCTGACCCTTCCCACGGGCTTGAAAGACTCATGGAAGTCAGCGCGTCACCGTAGATGTACGGGTCGGTGGCGAACAGTTCAACCACCACGTTGCACACGTGGTAGGCGAAGTTGAGGTCAAGGGGGGCTGACCGCTTGCGCGGGCGGACGTTCACGAAGGCCGTTCGGTCGCCCCCTACGCCGGGGAAACGGAACCGTAGGGGTTTCTCCCTGTCGGCTGGCCCGAAGGCCGCGTAAACGGCGCTCAGGGCGTCCGTGAACTCCGCGCGGGTCCGCCCGTAGACCTCAAGCGTGAGCGTCACGGCACGTCCGCTCATGTAGTCGTCTCCGGGATAGAGCCCGTGGCGCTGCACAAGGGTGAGGTCCGCCGTTCGCATGTCGGGCAGTGAGAGCAAGCCGTCAACGGCCGCAAGGGATACGGCGGAGTCGGGCGACCCGATGACAAGCCCGTTGTACTCACATGTCCAGTCGTCCAACTCCGCCATGGATTCCCCCTCTTGAGTTACACCACCGACTCACGTGAGTCGGTGCCTACCGGGGCGCGACCCGAAGAGCCCATGCCACTTCGCGCCCGATTGCGAACGGGTCGGCGTTGCTGGTCACGTTGACCGTCACGCCGGGGGCATTCCGGGCGGCATGGTTCGGGACCACGTGGGACCCGCCCGGTAGGTAGACCTCTTCGGGCCCACGCTCGCCTACCCGCGTCCAGCCGCCAGCGGGGCCACCCATGGCGCGGATCTTCGGAATGGGATTCTTCGGCAGGTCTACGCCCACCGGGCCGATTCCGATGCGGTCCGGGATTGCCCAGTTGAGTAGGTCGATAAGCGAGTTGATAGCGGACTTGATTCCGCGCGCGACGGCAGCGCCGATGTTCTGACCGAAGCTGGCCAGCTTGGAAAGTCCCTGCCCTAGCTTGTCGATGATGGCGCGTCCGATATCGGCGGCAGCACCGCCAACCTTGCCGACGTATCCGAGGATTCGGCCGGGCAGGTCCCGGAAGAATCCAATGACCGCATCAAGTCCGGCTTTCGCCTTGTCCCGAACCCATAGGAATGCCTCAGCCGTCTTGGTCTTGATGGTGTCCCAATGCTTGATCAAGAGGCCCGGTCCGGTGAAGTTCAGGAACAGATCCTTGAGCCACGCGAACACTCCCTTGACCTTTTCCCACACCCAGTCAAAGGCCGCTCCGGTCCATTCCTTGATCTTGTCCCAGTTCTGCCAGATGAGAAGGGCAAGCCCGACAATCGCAGCGATGATCAGCGGAATAGGGCCCATGGCCAGAAGCCATGCGGCAGCCATGCGGGCAGCCTGAATCATGGACTGAGTCCCCATGAGTACCCACTGAGCGATCATGATTGCGCCGTTCGCGACGGCAGCCGCCGCACCGGCTATCCACTGGCCGACCACGATTGCGCCGGAAATGACGGCCTGAGCGCCTGCCTTGAGCCATCCGCCGACCACCGACCATGAGGCAGCGACTTGGGTTGCCGCTGAGCCCGTGGCCGACGTTGCCGACGTGATCCAGGCACCGACCGCCTTCGCGCCGGAAATGACGGACTGAACGCCCCACTGAATCAGCGCGGGAAGCACGACGGCAGTGATGACACCGGCCACGGTGAGAAGGGGTGTCCTGTTGCGCTCCACCCATCCGGCGAGCGTGGCTAGCTTGTCCGCCATGCCTTCGACGGCAGGCAGCACCGTTCCGCCGATCACGTCAACGGCAAGCGTCTGGAGCCCCCGCCAAAAGGCAGTGATCTTCTGAGACGCATTGTCGTGCATGGTGTCGCCTGCCGCCTTCGCGGCACCGTCCACCTTCCCCAGCGCGTCAACGGCGGTATCGACGTTCAGGGAGTACAGCGAATCTCCCATGTCTTCGGCCTTCGTACCGAAGAGATTGACTGCCGCCGCGCTCCGCTCCGCCGGGTCCTTGATAGCCCGTAGCTTGTCCAGCGTGAGCCCTAGGGCCTCCTGTGCTGCCGGGCCACCAGCCGCAATCTTGTCGCGCATGTCATCGGCGTTCAGACCGATTGCCTTGAAGCCGTCAATGGTGGTCGCGCTGCCGTCAATGGCACGGATGGAGAATTCCTTGATGGCGTCCGCCACCGTGTCAGCGTCGCGCGCTCCGCCCTGTAGACCCTGCTGAATCAGGCCCATTGCGGTCTTGCCGTCAAGACCGACTTTCTTGAACTGGACGCTGTATTCATTGAACGTGTCGAGTAGGTCACCGGCCTTGTTTGCGCCCCGCTGAGTTCCGGCAACAAGAACGTCCATTGCCTCATCGGCATTCTTGGCAAGGCCGTTCTTCATCATAGTTCCGACCGCATTTGCAGTCGGGCCGACTTCATCCCCTAGGACGCTGGCAACGTCCATTGCGCTCTTGCCGATCTTCGCCATTTCATCGGCGGTAGCCCCGGCAGGAACGAGACCCTGTTGCCACAGGGACTTAAGAGCCTCATTCGCGTCGGCCACAGATTCGCCCCAGCCGGACGAATAGATATCGCCTGCCGCTTCTCCCAGCCGCTTCGCTTCGTCGGGATTAGCGCCAAGCTGAGCAGCAAGAAGACCATTACCGGCTTCCCGGTCCATGGCCTCACTGATACCGGCCACCAGGGCAGCACCAACCGCAGCACCGGCAATGGTCGCGAGACCCCCGAACTTGTCCGCAAGTCCGTCGAGAGCGCCCCCGGCGTCATCGGCCCCGCTGGATATCTCGTCACCCAGTCGGCCAGCCTCTTCGGTGGCTTCCCTAAGCGCGTCCTCAACCTGGTCGGCAAACCGGGTCACGTCCGCCGTTCCCTCATTGAGAGAACGGCTCAAGTCGTCCAGATCACCCAGCAAGGTAATCGTGATCGGCTTAGCCACCAGAACCCCCCGTCGCTACGCTGCGTATATCCCGCGGCTATGCCGGCGGGGGGTTTTGATATACGCAGAGTGAGAATCAGGTCATGACGGGGGTCCGGCGCTCCCCCTGCACCGGGCCCCCGGAACGTCCGCGATAGCCGCGCCGTTCCTGCTTTTGCTGTTCCTCAATGTCCGCAACCATCTGGTCGGCCAGCGTGTTGAAGTCCCTCAGCGAGAGCGCGCGGACATCCGTCCAGGTAAGGCCCCGGAAATGGCCGACCAGCCGCGCGCACGTGATTACTCGCTGAGCGCGGTAGGGTCCTTCGGCTTCTGCTTGAACTCAATGCGAAGCTTGCCCGCATCCTCCGCCGAGAAATTCGGGTCTTCGCGCCGCTTGATGACCACGGCCATTGCCCGCAGAAGACGGCCCTTTCGCGCGCCCGGCTTGGCAAGCTGGTCAAGGGGGCCGCCAATCACGTCTTCAATGAGTTCGATCTCATCAATGGAAAGGCTGTCGATATCCAGCGACAGAACCTCACCGAGATTGCCGTTAGCCGCAGCGTTCTTCTTGCCCATAGTTCAGCTCTCCAACTTGTCTCGGAGTACGGCGGTAATCTCACGCTCGTACGTTTCAGAAACCTTCTCGCTATTGCGAGCCATGGCCCGGTAAAGGAACCGGTTCGGGCGAATCCCGCGCTTCGGATATCCGAAGTGGATTGCCCCCGCGTACGGAGCGCGGGAAGCGGTACCGGCCTTGATCTTCGCGGAGTTGGCAGACGCCACCACCTTGACCGACTTGGCCAGCTTTCCGGGCCGGTACCGCTTGTTGTCCTTCGGTGTGCGGGTGTGCCGGGGAACGCCCCGTTGGGCATCCGGCTTCACAAGCTCCGCAGCGTCCTTGTTGACCTCACGAACCTTCTTCGAAAGGTCCTTGTCCTTGAGTTGGCGAAGAGACTTCTTGAGTCGGTTCAAGCCTTCTACCTGAACCGAGAAGCGCGAACCTGCCACCCTCACCCCCTTAACTCACCGACTCACGTGAGTCGGTGCCTACTCGCCCGGCGGGACGAACCCCGGAGTGGGGCTCACGTACGTGACCTTGACTGCCGGTCGGCCGTCTCCGGGGTCCAGTACACGGAACGGAAGTTCGCTCATGGTCACGTCATCAACGGACGCTTCGGGACTGTCGCCCGTGAACTGGATTGCCGGGCACTCAATGCGCATGGACGTGCCGGGAATGACTCCCGTGAAGTCGATGGCCAGTGACGCCACCGTGCCCGCTAGGAATGCCTCATAGACCTTGAGCGCGTCTGAGGTGAACTCTCCCTCTAGCGTGCCCTCATACGTCGGCATGGCAGCGCGCACGGGCGACTTCTTGAGCGCGTTACCGCGAAGAAAGCGCCGGTCAGTCTTCATGCCACGCTCGCCGGAAAGCTCTAGCTTGTTCGCGTCCACCGGAACGGCCGTGCCGTCAATGGTCAGCGCGATAGCCGTACGGGTCCAGTCGTAGACGTACGCCTCTACGGGGTACGCGACCGGTAGCGCGTCGGCAGGCTTGTCGGAGTGCGACACGTCCTGAAAGTCAAAGGTGGCCTTGAGGGTGACCGCGCTCTCTACCTCAGCGCTCAGTTCCCACTCAGTGACCATGCAGCCGACATGCTTGTATGCCACTGACTTGCCGTCAGTGGTCGGCCGGATCATCTGAGCCGTGAACGAGGGGGCCAAACTGTCGGCCCCGCTCCCGAAGACGTGAGCCGTAAGGCCGGTAGCCCCGTCCGGGGTGCCCCCGTCGTAGGTGTCGAAGGCTGCGGAGAGAAGGGCAGCCGCCCCGGCGTCGAGTAGGTCAATCTCAATCTCGCCTTCGCCACCCATGTTGATGACGTTCCGCCGGTCGGCCCGTGCCGTCTGCATTCCTGCCCGGAACCCCACGGATTCGATGAACTCCCGCGTGGTCTTCCACGAATCGGACTTGCCCTCATAACCGAGCATGGCCGTTGCGGCAGTGCCGTACGTGGTCTCTTCACCAATGCCTATGGATGCGTCTAGCGCCATGTGGTCCCCCTATGTGATCCGGCCGCGAATGCGCACGCGGACAGTCAGCGCGGCATACGCGCCGTCAGTGTTTTCGGCCGTCTCGCTCTCGGAGGATTCCGGCCGTACGTCGAGTAGGCCCGGCACGCTCGCCGGAACGACGGAGCGGCAGGCTTCTGCAATGGCGTCACGAAGGCCGTAGACGGCCCTCTCAGCGCCTATCGGGTCGCCCGGCGTGATGACCAGGGCGTGAACGTCCACGTAGCTTGTGACGGCCGTAGGCTTGCGCGGTCCCTGCCTCATGGCGGTAACCGCAAGCTCTTCGTCTCCGGTGGCACCTAGCCATACCTGTTGCCGCCGGTCACTCTTTCCCGTTTCAGCGAACGTGCATTGCACCCCCGCCGGGACGGCAGCCTTGAGCGCATCGAACAGAACAACCTTTGCGTCAAATACCAGGGCCACGAATCCCCCTCAGATGAAGATGAACGGGAGCCGCACCCTGTACCGGTTCAGATGCGCGTTCACTTCCGGCAGGCTGGTCGGCCGCCATGTTCCACCGGCTTGCGCCAACTGAATTGAGCCGTACTCTCCTTGAAGCTGTAGCGCCCGGTCCGGCACGCGCGACACAAGGTCAAGGCAGTATTGGCGCGCAAGAGTCCGCACACACCACCGGATCGTTTCCGGGGGCGCGTCGGTCCCTTCCCACTTCCGGCCGCAGTAGGTTTCGACGGTTTCAATCGCGTACGAAATCGCGTCGGTCAGAGTCTCGTTCGAGAAGAGCGAAACGTCTTCCATGCCGTCCAGCGCCCGAACCTCTTCAACGGTCGCGTAGGACACTCGCACCCCCTCAGCGAAAGGGGGACCACCGACTCACATGAGTCGGTGATCACCCCACAACTTCCCGCCGCGCCTTACGGCTTGGGGGTAACGGTCAGAACCTTCGCGGACCGCTCATCAACAAGCAGACCGTCAGCGCGCTGAATGAAGCGGTAGACAATCTGGTCGGTGGTGAACCGCGCATCCACGGACCGCTCAACACGGAGCGGACCGGCAAGGCGAACCTTGTACTTGCTCAGGTCACCGAACAGAACCTTGTCATCCGGCACCGCAACGTCAGTCGCCACCGGCTTGCCGTTGAAGGTGTCCGGGGCACCGGCCGTTAGCGCCGACTGCCAGAGGTACTGGCCGTTGCCGTCCTTGAGCTTGCGCATGGTCGCGGCCGTCTTGTCGGAGACGATGAAGACCGCATTGCCCCGGTAGGACGAAGGAAGCTCATAGAACAGATCAATGAGCGCGTCGGAAACGGTGTTGTCCTTCGCGCCTTCGGTCCACGTGGCGACGGCAGCCGGAGCGGCCGTCAGAATGCCGGTCGGCTGACCGGTGCCGGTACCGGCTAGGAAGTGCTCACCCATGCCGTGACCCAGCGCGGGACCAGCGTCCCCCACCAGGAAGCCCACAAGGTCTAGCGCCTGATCCTGTACGAACTCAGTCGAGACCACCGACGCATAGGCGTACTTGAACGCGCCCACCGACCGCTGAACCGTGGTCGGGGTGGACTCGGGAATGTTGGCGTTCTCCGCCACGATTCCCGCCGACGCGCGACCGGTGACAACCGTGAAGTCGATGGACTCACCCCCGGACGTGGTGAGAATCGACGCGCCGTTCCGCATGACCGTGGAACGCTCGGTTGCCTCAGCGAGAAGCTGACCGAACAGGGTTCGCGGAATGACGTTGGACCCGGTGGCCGTGTCAACCACGGCGCGCTTCTCCGGGGCGAAAGTGAGCGACTGGTGAAGCCCCAGCGAACGAAGCTGAGTTGCAGCCTCAGCTAGCTTGTCCTGAGTGCCCTTCTTACTGCCGGTCCCCTTGAGTCCGGCCATGAGTGCACTCACCGACTCAGAAGCCTTGATGGCTTCAACGCCACGCTTCACGCGGCCGTCATAGTCGGCAATGGCGTCGAGTAGTCGAGTCTCCTTCTCGCGCGCCTCAGCGGTCATCTCCTTGCCCGCGAACTCATCAGTCAGGGACCGAAGTTCAGCGTGCGCCTTCTCGCGCGCCTCAAAGTTGGCGCTGAGCGTCTGTGCGTCCACTACTGGACACCCCCCTTGTGTAGAAGCGCGCGGACTAGAACACGCGCCGGATGATCAGTCACCGACTCACGTGAGTCGGTGGGTAGTTCGCCAATGCCGAGACTCAGCGCGATAGAGCGGCTGAGACTGGCGTCAGTGGTCGGATAGGCGGGATTGAGAACGGGCCCCAGTTCCACCACGTCCATGCGGGTGATCTCTCGAATGGGAAGCCCGGTGGTGTCGTCTAGTTCGTCGTGAACGCGCTGCCCGCCGTCGTTCACGCGGAAGGTGAACGAACTCCCGCGCACGTCTCCGCGCTTGAGGAGTTCGGCTAGGTCACGGCCTACCGTGGTATTCGGTAGGTCGATTTCGTACCAGCCGCCTTCGGTGTCCTCACCGGTCCGCAGCGTTCCGGAGCTAGCACGCCCTAGAACCTGGTTCATGTCGTGATTGAACGTGCCTAGAACGTCATTCGCCTTGAGCGAATCAGCACCGGCACCAGGCATGATCCGTTCCCGGAATCCGCCTAGGTTGTGGCTCAGTTCGTTGAACCGGTAGGCGTACCCGCGCATGGTCACCGTGTCGCCTTCGGCTCGAACCTCAGCCGGTAGGGCTAGGTTCCTCCGCTCCGTCGTCATTGGTCGCTTCCCCCTTGTCGTCGTCCCCGGTAGCCGGGGGCTTGTCTGCGGGCGGGGGCTCAATGGCGGCAGGCTTCGCGGGCTCTTCGTCGGCCGTCACGTCGGCAAGGTTCAGCGGTACGCGGTGCGCTTCGCCCTTGCCGTCCGGCAGGGGCTCTAGGTCTTCCCATCCGCGCACTTCGTCAATGCTGTAAATGCCTTGCTGCAAGCCGACTGAGTACATGCTCATTCGCTCAGACGGGGCCCCGCGCTGAATGCCGTCAAGGCTGAACTTGACGAACTTCTGCCGGTCGGCCGTCTCCGCGAAGAGCAGACGGGTAAAGCCCGCTTCGATGCGCTCAAGCCACGGGCGCAGAGAGAACATGGCGAAAGCCTGATTCTGCTCAGCGAGACCGGAACCCCAGCTAGTTGAGTTCGTGGCGTCCGCTATGAGGTGAGGCGGAACGCCGAAGATCCGGGCGATTTCCGGAACCTGAAATTGGCGCGTCTGCAAAAACTGTGCTTCGTCCGGCGAGAGCGCGACCTTAGAGAACTTGGCCCCTTCGGTCAGAAGCGCTACGCGGTGCGCGTTCTCGGCACCGGAGTTGGCCAGTCGCCACGCTTCGCGGGCGCGTGCTAGACCCTCTTCGGACATTGCACCGGGCACTTCAATGAGCGCCCCCGGCATGGCCCCGTTCGCAAAGAACTTTGCGCCGTAGGTCTGCGCCGCCATGGCTAGACCGATGGACTCACGCGCGAACGCGATAGGTGAAACGCCGGTGAATTCACCCGGCAGCATCATGCCGGGAATGTGAAGGATTTCGCGTGTGGTGAACCAGCCTAGGGCGACTTCATTTCCGTCGTCGTCATAGTCGGCCACATAAAAGACCTTGCGACGCTTGCCGTCCACCACAACGGTATGCGTGTCGATGCGGTTCGGGTCCAGTACCTCAAGCCCGACGATATGGGGGCCGTCCCACAGAACGGCGAGATACGCATTGCCGTCCAGCAGGAGCGATAGCACCACCTGAGACAACAGGTCGATGCGCCCCAGTCCGCCCGGCTCAGCGTTCGGGTAGTCCAGCCACGTCGGTGACTTGATCTCCTTGCGGGAACCGCCCCGGCGCGAATACGTCGCCACGGGCAGCGTGCAAATCGTCTCGCTCAGAAGGCGGACGCACGCGAAAACGGCAGAAACCGTCAGCGCACTGTTCGCGTCCACCTTCTGACCGGCAGCCGACATGACACCGGGCAGCGGGAACAGGTCCGATACCGGGTCCCACTGTGCCCGCTTCTCGACTTCCTGAGACGGCCCCCGGAAGAGCGCACGCCAAAAGCCCATGTGAGCCACCCCCCGCTTGACTCACCTAGGCACCGACTCACGTGATTCGGTGGTCTGAGTCGTGCTAGTCGTCGTCTAGGTACTGGTCGAAATCCGGGGAGCCGACGTTGAACACGTGGCCGTCTTTGTCCTCCCACGTGGCGACGATTGCCGTCTCAATCAAGTGGGGGTTCTCTTCCCGGAACATCACTGCGCCGTGAACGGCGAGGATCATTGCAATGCAAAGGTCGATCTTCCGGCGCGACGAAGCGTGTTCCTTCGTGACGCGCGCCCCGTTCTTGTCCTCACGAAGAACGGCGTTACCTATATGCCGGGCAAGCGCCGGGTCCCCGTCGTGCGACAAGCGGCCGTCACGGCAGGCGTCATAGACGATCTGCGTTGCCGGGACCATGCGCTTAAGGCTGTTCGTCGGGAAAGCCTCAACCGGCCACCCCTCAGCCTCAAGGTTGTCTAGCGTCTCTTCCCAGCGGTACGGGTCGGCCACGAGATTGCGCACGTGGTACGTGTCCAGCGCGGAGCGGAGAGCTTCCCGCACGTCCACCATGGGAACGCGCCAATGCGCGTCATCCGGCGGAGCCTCCCAGTGCCCCAGCACGAACACCCGAAGGTCACTCACGCGGGCAGCCACCAGGGCCGTACTGTCACCCTTCCAAGAGCCGTCAAATCCCAACACCACGGCGTCACCGGGGTTCAGAGTGTCGTCTACCGCAAGGGAGTCCCAAAGGCCGTGAGGCAGCCACGTAGACGCGCCACGGACGAACTGAGACAGACGGTAGATGCGGAAGCTAGCTTCCGTACTGCGCTGAGCGGCAGCCTTGAAATCCTCTTCGTTCAGAATCTCGTACGACGGATTGCACGCACGCCACACTTCGGGGTCTAGGTGGTCCACCTGTTCCCCGATGCGCGGACCCCACGACCGATAGAAGAGCGTCGGGTCCGTCGCCTCACCGGAGTTGACCCGCTCGCCTTGCTCACAGAGCTTGGCAAAGGGGCCGTCCGGATCGGGCCCGGCAGTCGAGACCACCCACGTAATCGGCTGGTTCCGTGCGGCACTGCCCAGCGTCAACGCGTCGAACAGATCGGCCGTCTTGCTGAACGCGTATTCGTCAAGGCTGACCGCTGAGGGGTTGAGCCCCTGTTGCCGCCCGGCGTCCGCTGACACCACGCGATAGGTGCAGTCCTTGAACTTGATCACATCGCGCTGAACTTCACAGACGGCAGCCAACTTCGGGGAAGCGGTCACCATCTGCTTTGCCGCATCAAAAACCATGCGAGCCTGATTGCGGTCATTGGCGGCAGCGATGATCTGACGCTGAGCGTCGGCCCGGTCGGCAATCAGGTGGTACAGCATGATTGCGGCGGCAAGCGTTGACTTGCCGTTCTTCCGCGCAATGCAGACCACGGCCATTCGGTGCTTGCGAATCCATCGGCCGAATGTGTCTTGCCGAAGTTCGTATGCGTCAATGAGTAGCTGACGCTGCCATTCGAGAAGCCGGAAAGGCTGACCGGCGAATGAACCGGTAAGACGGCAGAATCGCTCAACCCAGTTGGCGACCCGGTAACCCTCACTCGGGAACGGCGCATCATCGGGAATATGGCGAGCGATCACGGGATCAATGCCGGTCACGCTCCCCCCTCCCAGTAGGCACCGACTCACGTGAGTCGGTGGTCAGAAGTCTTCGGGTCCGGCAGCCACGCGGCGAGCCTCAGCCGCCACGATGCCCAGACGCATACGCGCTTCGGGCGTGAAGCCGATCACGGTTTCTATCGCCCGTAGTTCCTTCTCCGTGGACTCCACATAGCGCATGGCCGGATGAACGGCAGGCTGACCGGTTGAACCCACGGTCATGAGTCCGTCATTGGCGACGGCCGCAAGGAGTGCCGCACGCCGGTCGTGAAGTTCGCAGTACCGGAGAATGATGTTCCGGTCCGTCTCCGGGGAGTACGCACCATTGCCCGCTGACCAGACGTTCCGCCAGACCTCACGGCCGACGCGCTTGAGTCCGGCAGGCACGCGGGGGGCCCGACCCTCGTAGACCACGGGGGCGGCACTCTCGGCAGCCGCATTGGCATTGCCGGTGCGCACGTCGGGGCTCTTGCTTCGGGACACGTTGACACCACCTTCCGGGGGCTTATCGACCCCTTAACGGGTGCCTTTCTCTCGTGCGCGAATGCGGGCTTGGCCAGTAACCACAAGGGAGACCGACCCTAAAAACGGCGTCACACCTAGCGCGCGTTTTCCGAGCTTGGGCCGGGATCGCCAGGGGGCACGTCTGGGGAACTTTGGAAGCGCCCCACCCTTCCCACGGGGTCAGAACGGACGCTTACCGAAGTCCATTGCCGTCTTGACGACGTGACAACGCTTGCAGAGAACCTGAACGTTGTCCGCCACGTCCTCACCACCGAGAGCAAGGGGCTTGATGTGGTCAATGTCCACCTGACTAGGCAGGTAGGTCACGCCACACATGGCGCACGTTCCCGCCACGGCCTTACGTACAGCCTTACGCAAGAGCGCTGCCGCATTGTGACCACGGGCAATTGCCTCACGCCGCTTGCGGTGCGCCTGATATGAACGGCCGCTCTCGTAAGCCTTGTGGTGCACGTGACACCGACCCTTATGGGTGGCCCACTCTCGACAGTCAAGGCACCGGGTGCGCATGAGACCCCCCCTATCCGGGGAAGCCCCCGCCCCTCTCGATGGCACCGACTCACGTGAGTCGGTGGTCTGGTACCTGCCCCCGGATTCGAACCGGGATCATCACGGGTCTAAGCCGTGCGCCTCGTACCGTTGGGCTAGGCAGGCACGGAGAGTGCGGGTACTCAGTCCGCCCCGATTGGAGGGGTGCGCGGTATCCCCGCTCTCTCTACCTTTACTAGAGCGCAAGGGTTCCCTAGAGCGCCCCGGTTGCCGGTCTTTCGGGACCTCGGGAATGTGATGCCGGTCACCGTGCGGTGAAACGGTGATTGGAAGGCTGTTTCTGTTTTCCTTGTGACTTTCTCAAGGGATATTGGAATCAAGGTAAGAACCACCGTTTCACCGCACCACCCCCGCTGAAAGTGCACGGCCGCACACGCCCCGTATCCGGATGACCGCATTCCGTATTGCATGAGCATGTCAAGAATGGGTCCAAGAGAAAGCCCCCGAACCCCGAAGGGCTTAGGGGCCGTCTGCGGTCACCGTGGGCCGTAGCGCGCCCAGTTGGGGCCGGATGCCGTCTCAGGCGCTCTCAGGGGCGTTCAGGGGCCCGTACAACGGTGTCCGTCGTAGCCCACTCGCGCACCTTGTCACGCGGGGCCGCGTAGCCGGTCGGTGCGTCCAGCTCGACCAGGACCCGCCCGGGGTACTGGGGGTCATCCGTCACGGCGACCGTGCCGGGGATGCCGCCGCGCCAGCCGAGAGCGTCACCACCCGTGGGGCCGTTCACCACCCGGAAGATTTCCACGCGGTCCCCTTCGCCAAGGGGGGTGCCGAAGTGGTCATGCATCGCGTGTGCTCCTGTCTGCCGTTGTCTGCCTGTCTGAGACCCTGGGGGAAGCCCCGGCGTGTTACCCGCACGCCGGGGCCCCTCAGTGTCACGCACTGACCAGTTCTGCCGTCTCGTCGTGCTCCTGGTCTTCGTCCGCCTCTTCGGGTTCAGGCTTGGCCCAATGCACCGTGACACGGTCGGCAATGTCCTTGATCTTGCCGGACGTACGGGGCCCAATCTCTACGTGATCAAGGAAGAAGCTCAGGAACTCCCGACGCTTGATCATTCCCCACTTGTCCCACAGTGAGCCCTTACCGATCGGGTCATCATCCGGCGTTCCTGCCCGCCAGTTGTCCCACGGAACGCTGACCGCCTGAATCTGTCGGGCGCGAAGTTCCTTGAGTCGGGTTCGGCACAGTTCTTCGGTCCGCTGCATGGACTGAACGGCTTCCGTGAACGCCGCACGACCCACGGTGCCCTTGTAAAGACCGGCCTTCTTGTCTGCGTAGATTTCCAAGAGGCTTTGTTCCGTGTGCTTCAACTGCGCCTCAAGTTCGTTGCACTCCTGCGCCACGCCTGCCGTGTCTTGCTGCCGGGCGAACCGCTCAGCGACGGCAGCCATGAGCGTGCGGTCTTCTTCGTTCTCCGTGTCGAGATTCACCAGCCGTGCCCACACCTTCCGGGCAACGTATTCGTCGGTCTGGTCCACGCGCACACTCACGCGGGTAACCCCCATGCGCTTTGCGCCGCTTCCTTCTCGGTTGCTGCGGTAGCGCGGAACGCCATCCGTAAGCGTGGTGCTAGTGGTGGCCCCACAGTACGAGAACAGAATGGGCCAGCCGGTCAACAAGTAGGTACCGCCGTGGTACGGGCGACGCATCTTGCCTTCGGTGGAAATCGCCTTCTGCAAGACGTACCACTCAGCCGGGGTGACGATCTGCTCGTGAACGTGGATCGGATTACCGTTGTCGTCGCGCCGGATTGCCCACTTGTCCGACGTAACCCGGTCAGCGGCCATACCCGCAATTCGCGGGTCGCGGAGCGTCCTTAGAACCGCTTGCGGAGTCCAGCGGGGTTCCGGGTGCTGCTTGTAGTTCCCGCGCTTCCGGCGAGCGTCCACGCGGTTCTTTCCGGCTTCTGTTCGCCAACCGGGCGGGGGAGTGTCGGGGTTGGTAGTCAGCTTCTCGGCAATTTGGCCGGGCGTAAGTCCCTCCTTCTCAGCCATCTGCCGCATGAGAAGGACCGTAGAACGCCCGCTATCCGTCGGGTGGATAGAGACGTACTTGACGCCGTTCTCGCCAATCTTCTTGACGTTCTCGCCCCACCACGGGGCATTGCCTGAGACGTGCCCGCCTGCCTTTCGGGCAAGCTCCTTGGTGTTGACGATGAACGCTGACTTGGTGTCGCTTTCCTGCTTTGCGAGTCCAGCGATGATGGCGAAGATTCCCGCGCCGATAGGGTCACTGGTGTCAAGGTACGGTTCGCGCACGCTCACCAGGGAAACGGCGTTGTCCCGCATTACCTTCTCAATGGCGAAAGCCTCTTGAGCACCCATGCGGGTAAGTCGACTCAAGGTGAAGATGACCACCACGTCACACTTGTTGCCGCGAACCCAGTTCATCATTTCGTCAAAGCCGTCACGCTGAACGCTGGGGTCCCAACCGGACTTACCTACGTCCCGGAATCGCTTGACTACGCGGTACCCGCGTGCGGCGCAGAGCGCTTCTCCTGCCTCCCACTGCATGAGGGGGCTTGCGTCGCTGCCGTCTTCGTTGAGCTTGCTCTGACGCGCGTACAGAACCGCGCGGGGTCGGTCATCGGCTGCCTCTTGGGCTACGTGGCCGTTGAGGGTCTTTGATGCCATGTGCGCTCTCTCCCGTTCCTAGTTGCAGGAAGGGGGAGCGCAAGGGTTGCCTACGCGGAGCCTGACGCTCCCCCTGGGGGAGTCCTCACAAGCTCTTTGTACGGGACGGTCGCCAGCTGTTCCGAACTACCGAGCACGCCCTGAAGGTACTTGGCACTCCAGTTCGCCACCGTCGAGTCGCCGATGTAGGCACAGGCCATCACCAGGCAGAACGGCAGCAGCACCGTCATGGCGACGGCAGGACCACCACCGGCCGTCCCCTCATCGCGGGTCTTGGACGGTGGCCGGCCCACACGGTAGTAGTAGCGGCTACCCAGCAGCGCCGCCGGCAGCAGGGCCAGCACCACCGGCCCGTAGGACAAGAACAACGACACCTGCCAGTGCGCGCCGCCCCATGCCAGTGACGCCCCGAGGATCCCACCGAGACTGTACGCCGCATGGAATCCCAGCATGATGCTCCGCCCGTAGGCCTGCTGGAGGCTGACTCCCAGCATGTTCATCGAGGCGTCCAGAGCTCCGACCCCGAGACCGAAGAACCCCAGCGCAAGGGCCACCTGCCATAGTTCACCGCCGGCGCCGACACCGAGCAGGGCCAGCAGGACCACCGGCTGCGACCAGCGCAGTACCACGGCGGGACCGAGGCGCTTGACGAGGTGTTCGGTCACCACACTGGCCCCGCCCGCGAGGATCGGCACGGCCGCCAAGAACGCCGGCAGCAACTGGTCGGATATGCCGTACTGCCTCTGGATGGCGGGGATCCGGGTCACCAGCAGGGCAAAGGTGACGCCCTGCACGAAGAAGCTGAATCCCAGCGAAGCCCGCCCGCGCCGCAGGCGCCCGTCTGCCGTCATGGCGGCACAGCGTAGGCCGGTCTCCTACCGGAGGGTAGATGGATCACTTACTCAATTCAGCTATCAAAGAGGGAAGTTCGGCCGCCTTCCGGTAGAACGCGGTGGCACCCTCCAGCTGCTCGGCGGGTGTCATGGCCGTGAAGGCCGCCACGTCCATTCCGGCGAGGACGGCTGCCCGCACTCCCAGCCTGCTGTCCTCCACCACCAAGCAGCGAGCCGGGGCCACTCCCATCCGGTCTGCCGCATGGAGGAAGAGGTCCGGCGCCGGCTTTCCCCGCCCGACATCCTCGGCGCTGAAGATCCGCTCATCGGTGAACCACTCGTCGAGGCCGGCGGCCCGGTGCCCGACCCGGATCCGCTGATGGCTCCCGGAGGAGGCAACGCAGTACGCGACGCCGTCGGAGGTGAGTCGTGCCAGCACCTCGGTGATGCCCTCGACGGCCCGTAGCTCGCGTTCGAAAGCGGCGAACACCCGGGCGTGCAGCACCTCGTCGAACTCCTCCGGAAGACGACGCCCGGTCCTCTCCAGCACGAGGTCGTGCACCCGGTGCACGGCGGCGCCCATGTAGTCACGCAGCGAGTCCTCGTAAGAGGTCGGATGCCCGAGTTCGGTGAGGTAGCCGGCCAGGATCGTGTTGGAAAGCGGCTCGCTGTCCACCAGCACGCCGTCGTTGTCGAAGATGACCAGGTCATATCCCATGGCCACAGCCTAAGGGGGCCCCAGTGGACGGTTTTGGCCCGGAACGCAGAGAAGCCCTGTGCCGGATACCCGGCACAGGGCTTCTCAAAAAAATTGTTCGGCGGCGTCCTACTCTCCCACAGGGTCCCCCCTGCAGTACCATCGGCGCTGAAAGGCTTAGCTTCCGGGTTCGGAATGTAACCGGGCGTTTCCCTAACGCTAAAACCACCGAAACACTATGAAGTTAACAGACCGGACAACAACACAGTCGTAACCTCAGAACTAACACAGTGGACGCGAGCAACTGAGGACAAGCCCTCGGCCTATTAGTACCAGTCAGCTCCACCCGTTACCGGGCTTCCACATCTGGCCTATCAACC